>JAQWOT010000359.1 GCA_029245725.1 SAR324 cluster bacterium
AGAAAATCCTCAGACAACAAACATTCTTCCATCCATCTCAGACGACAATGTCGAAGTTGTTCAGCTAATCTAACGGTATATTCGACGTCCAGCGCCATCCAGCAATCGAGCATCAATTCAGCATCATTCCCGATGATGAATCTCGCTTTTTCAACAAATTCTACGTTTTTTTTAAACCCTCCAACCCATCTGCAGGACCGTAGGGACAAGCTAGCTTGAAAGCCGTGAAGCCCAATTCTTTGTACCAATCAACATCATTGCCCGTTGCATAACAGAATATTTTCTCTTCTTTGGGTCCACCAATGAGCGAATATACGGGTACTCCCAATGACTTTGCTTTTGCATCCCAAAGAGCCAGATCAATCGCGCTGATTGCGTAGGATGCAAGCCCCACTGTTCCAAAGGGCTTTGTCAATCGGAACATCATGTCTGAAATCATTTCAATGGCAAATCCATCCTTGCCCACTAAATTGGGTTCAAGATGCTCTCGAATGATAGTGGCTGCGACAACTCCTTGATCTGTCATTCCCAAACCCCAGACGCCATTTTCCAGAGTCACTTTACACCACACACTTTCCCACTTGGGAAGCCATAGGTTCCGATGTGCTTTTACTGATGCAAAGCGCGACATTGGATTAGCAACTTCATCAGTTTCTGCCCAAGACTGCTTTCTTGGCTTTGAGTTGAAGTTCTTTTTTGGAAATTGAACCCGGACACATTCAATGGATTTAATCTTCATAAGACTCTGAGAGAATGACATTTCGTAGCTAAAGGGAGTGTAAGTGAGTCAGAAATCCATCAAAATGTTTTTTGTACAAGCCATCATAGAAGAAATCCTTCATGGCTTTTGCTTTTTGAATTGGGATCAGATCAAAACTATTGTTGCTTCCAAAGACTGACAGATGGAAAGAGCAAGCAATATTTAGCATATAAGTTGACATAAAAGCTTCTTCAATACAATTTCCAGATACTAGTGCGCCATGATTTTTGAGAAATAGAACGTTTTTATTCTCAAAAGCCTCAACAAGTCTTTGTATGTTTAGCTCTTCCGAAATTGAATCATATTCATTGAAATAGCCATATGAATCCATGAAGCAGCATGAATGCTGAGTTAATCGTGGTTCAAACACAAAATCAGTTCGGGTGGCAACTGTAGTAATGGACGGGGTATGAATATGGAAAACACACTTGTGAGTATCCAAGTGCTTGTGAACTGGAGTATGAAAATAAGAAGCAGCTTTCAATGGCCTGGCTTCACCAACAAATGATTCGGTTTCTTTATCAAAAACTACGATATTGTTTAAGTTAACAAGATCCCAATGAACGTGGCCCGGTGTCATAAAGACAGTCTTAGGATGAAGTGGGTCATCGTAGCTGATGTGATTCCAAACTCCCTCGACAAGTGAGTGGAGAGCACCTAAGTGATGAACTAAAACAAAATTCTTTTTGGACTTTTCTTGTTGCCTTTCGATCATGAATCCAACTAGTTTTGGTTCATATCAAGAATGGGGATTGACTTAACAAAAGCTTGTTTAAAAGTATTCTTAGGCGTTGTCATTATTGATTTACAATCTCCTATCTCCAGTGAATCCATCCTTCATTACAACGAGTTCATCGCAAGCATTGTAATCAGTTGTGAGATCATGTCTCATGTAGAGTGTTGCCTCTTTTCAAGTAAGCGTGGTATGTGAAATTGACATGACCACCAGCCAACACCAACTACACCAATTCGTGCTACTTCTTTCATGTAAATTAATTTAATCGAAAGTTTTTAGTTTTCTTATTCCTCTGAACCAGTGACAACGTGAACTTTTGTGAATCAACATTCATTACTGATTTTAATTTAATCGATATGGGAGAGCCTAGTATTGAATTCGCTTTAAATTGAGTTCTTCCCTATTGATGCGCAAACCCCATCCAGGCTCATCAGTAAGTCTTATACGCCCATTTTCTGGGAGAATCTCATTTTCAAACATATTCCCAAAAACAGCGGGAAAACTAAGGCAGTCTGGGCTTGTATTCAAGTATTCGCAGAAAGGACAGTGTGGCTGGGTAATCACAAAGTGATAGCTGTAGGCCCCACTTCCATGAGGAACTACTGGAATATCATACGCAGCTGCCAGTGCAGAAATGCGCAATAATTCGGTAAGACCACCACACCACATTACATCGGGTTGTAGAATGTCAACAGCGCGTGATTCAATTAGCTTACGGAAACCATAGCGTGTGTATTCATGCTCACCAGTCGTCCAACGTACCCAAGGCACACGTTCCTTCAAAATTCGATGACCATCAAAATCATGTGGCTGCAGGACCTCCTCAAACCAATAGAGTTTGATGTCCTTCATCGCTTCAGCCAACTCTACTGCGTAGGGCACATCCAGTGACATCCAACAATCCGCCATCAACAGGAAGTCCTCACCCACTCTTTCTCGCATCTCTCCAAATTTCTCACGATTCTTCCGGATTCCATCTAGCCGATCTACAGGGCCATAGGAAAGGGGCATCTTTCCACCAATGAAGCCATTTTCCTTGGCAACGTCCGGTCGAATACCTGTGCAATAGAGTGACACCTCCTCACGGACCGCCCCACCAATCATCTGGTACACGGGTTCATCTCGAAGCAGTCCCAGTAGATCCCACAAAGCAAGATCCACGACACTCAATGCCCAGAGGGGGAGCCCCTTCCCACCATAAAAGACACTTGAGCGGTACATCTGATCCCACATCTGATTCAGGCTTCTAGGATCTTGGCCGATCAGAAAGCGCTTAAAATGCTTTTCTATAATGTAGCAAGCTGGAGCACCTCCCTGCCCTGCGCTAACTCCAATGGTTCCATCATCAGACTCAATTTCCACAACAATGCTATTCATCACGTTGATACCAAAGCTGGTCCGTGAGGCTTTGTAGCTTGGGTAGCCAGACATTGGTGTCGAGATCAAGGAATCAACCAGCCAATGTCCGGATTCACGATCATGATAATCACCCCCAGAGCCCTTTTGATCGAGGACAAAAGCTCGGACGTCTTTGATTTTTGGAAATTTCATAATCACACCCTGGATAATTGCTATCGAATAAGAGGACTGGAATGATTGCTAACGCTAGATTTTAGAAGCTTAGAAGATGAATAGCTTCAAAACATTTTCAAGGTCTGGAATAATCACCAAATAAAGTTGGTTCATCGTTTTTCCCCCTTCTACTTACACAGGATATTCAAAAGTTAAAACCGAGATCCCTGTAAAACCGAGATCAGCAGTCACGGAAGATGAAACATAAACTCCAGAGGCTTGACAACTGGAGCCCTGCTATTTTCAGTAGCCATAATGTCACCCATGAAAGACCACCAACGCTGCATAACTTCATGTTCCGGCAATTCTTCCATTCGGTGATCTTTTGTTCTTTTCAAAACAGCAAATAGAATATTCGTTTCAGGATCTAAGAAGATACTATAGTCAGAAATTCCAGCATCTTTCAGAAGAGCAACAAGATCATCCCAAATTTCATCATGACGTTTCTTGTAAACTTCTGCTTGATTAGGGTTAAGAAGCATTTTAAAAGCAATTTGTTCCATCATATTTTTCAGAATAAAATCAGAAAATTAATTACAATTCAACAACAGTATTGGTATCAAAGGATCGGATAGCTCCTTCAATAGCCTCCTGGGCTGCTAGTCCTTCCTTACCGGAACCATTTACTTCATTAGGTGGTACTTGGTTTATGTTATCTTGCACCCAGGCCTCAATTCTTGATCTAAAAGTTTCTTGGAAATGATTCATTCCACCATAACAGTCATATTGCTCCATACTCCGGCTCCTCCTTGGGTAGTAACGAAGAGACTCACAAGCATTTTCAATAACAATTCTACCTTTTGAACCTACGATCTCCAGGGTTTCTAAGCCAAACGAACCAGACGGAAAATCACCATCGTAGCTACCTCTCAGGTGCCCAATGACCCCATTTTCAAATTGAAGATTCATTTGAGCATTTGACCATATTTTTCTTCCCTCACCTTTATTAGCGAAGCATTGAATTTTTTGTATTGGACCACCGAAGTAATTGAGAATATTGAAGGAGTGAGGATGTAGTGCACGTAGATGGAACCAAGGAGAAGTCTCCACTGGGTTATCAATCCACATCGTCATGTCAATCATGTGAATCGTGCCGATTCGATTTGCGTCAATCCATTCCTTCGCTTTGATCGCAGAGGGGGTGAAACGATGGTTTAGATTAATTCCGTAACGAACTTGTTTTTCTTCAGCTAGTTTTGTCATTAAGCGAGCATGTTCAATATTATTAGAGATAGGTTTTTCACCAAGAACATGTATCCCTGCTTCCAGAAGTTCTACAGTTGGCAGATAGTGATCTCCCCCATTTTCTTCCCCTTTCGTACAAACACTTGCAATCTCCATTGGCATCTCAGTCAGCAGTGATTCAACACTATAATATGCCTTGCAGTTAAATTTATTGGCTGCCTTATCTACTTTTTCCCGATCGATATCACAGACAGCAGTCAAATCCACATTTTCTAGGGAAGAGTAAATCTCTGTATGAATGGAGCCAATATTTCCAACTCCAATTACTGCAGCCTTAATTTTTTTCATAGTTTAATCTGTGATGGATGAAAGAGCACAATTTAACCATCCCTTTGACTCTGCAGCAATAGTGGTGCAGGAGTGAAGTGAAAGATCACCTTGTTTTGCTCCAATAACTTCAAGATTTATAGGTCCAGTGTAATTTGACACCTGTAACAGTTTAAGGATTCCGATTAGATCAATTTTTCCTCTGCCACATATTTGTTGAAATGGTGAGCCTGGGCCTTTGATATCTTGTGCAATACAGTCTCTGATATGGACATGACTGATCCAGGGTAAGACTTCTTTGAATCCATCTACTGGATCCTCTGGAACTCTAAATATATGACTAGGGTCAAAATCTAAACGAACATTGTAACTCTCTAGTAACTGTACAGCTTTTTTGGACAGTTCAGTATTATCAATACAAGTATTATAATGAGCCTTGAAACAAGTCGTCACATTGTATTTATTTGAAATTTCACTGTGTCTTTTAAGACTCTCTAATGCGGAGTCAAAAGATCCTCCGGCAATGGGCACACCATTCGAATCAATACTTCCACCAGGACCGAGGTTGATAACAGGACATCCAATACCTGCTGCCAATTGAACAATGTATTCCCAAAAATTGAGATCGTGCTTTGCCCGCTCAATCGCTGTTACAGGCAATTCATATTTATTGATCAGCGCACAAATCGTAGAAATGTTTTGACTGACTGGATCAGACTCATTGATGTGCTCACTCATTGCTGGATCGAGGGCAGAAAGTTCAATTCCCGAGTAGCCCATTTCACTGGCAGCTATAAAAGCTTTTTCAAGATCAAAATTGCCGAACAGAACTGAGTTAAAACCAAGTTTCATTGTGCCTATATCGTTGATAAAGTTTATCTGGGAGTCCTGCTTTCGAATGAGTTGCAGAAATTTAGATTGGTAAAAATGGATTCCCTTGGATCGGCTGACCATCTTCACTGGCAATATGCTCTTTCAATAGGTGGTCACCCTGACAATTGAAAAGGGTCTCAGTATCCATAAAATGTAGCGCGATGGCCCTTCTCGGCTGACCAGAAAGGTTGGGGCCTGAGCTATGCCAAGTGAGTGAATCGTGAAAATGAACGTGACCTTTTTGCACTGGACAGAGCACTTGAGTCGGTTCACTCATAAAGCTGTCATTGTGTCCAAGCTGCCAGCTTCCATCATGCTGATGCAACCATTCATTCTGATTTCCCTTCAGGTGCGATCCCGGAACCATCACCATACACCCATTCTGAGGACCAGCATCATCAAGAGCGATCCAAGCCGTCAATTGAGTTCCACCCTTCATTATAGGCCACTTTGGCAAATCTTGATGCCATGACAGGCGGCCTCCAACATGACTTGGTTTGTACTGCACCTGATCATGCCAAATCCTGAAATCCGATTTCCCCGTCAACTTCGAGATGTAGTGTTTGAGTTTCGCATTTTTCAAGAGTTGGGAAAACGCTTCGGATGCCTGCCAAATATTGACGATTTGCCAAATTGGCCTCTGCTCTTCTCCTGAAAGATTTGCAATACGAATAGGTTGGGGGCGTGTGGGGTTTTCTCTATGTTCAATGACAGAAAGAATCTCATTAGCAAGCTCAGTTGCTGTGTCTTCAGTGATTAGAGGGCCTGCATTTACAAATCCGTTCTTTTTGAACAGGTATACTTGGTGTTTAGATAAAAGGTCTTCTTCAGCCATACTCATTCACTTGCCTAAATTTTGAGAACATCATCCGTTCGCACGACTTTTTCTTGTAGGATTGACTGCACAGCAGCTTCCAAAGCGATCTGAGCCTTCAGCCCATCTAAACCACTTCCATCGATATCTTGAGGCGCAACATTGCGCTCAATTTCGTCGACAAGATGGTTAATACGATTCACAAAAGTATCTGTGAAACTTTCCATACCCCCAAAAATGGGATTTGTGTAGACAGATTTGACGAGATCACCTGAAGGATAAAGAGTTGCCTCTCGATACATGTCCTCAATCACAACTCTTCCATTAATTCCTGCAAACTCGCATCTCTCCATTGGGTGACCTCGTTGGATATCGTAGCTGCCGGTCAAAGAACCAATACATCCATTTTTAAATCTCAGATTAAACTCTGCATTTGACCAAATGGATCGATTTGGACCCTTCATCGCGAAGCAGTGAACCTGCTCAATATCCCCAAAAAAATGACGCATGATATCAATTGAGTGGGGATGAAGAGCCTTGATGTGAAAAAATGGCGAAGATTCATTGGGATTATGAATCCAAATGCTCATGTTGATAAAAAGTGGGGTTCCTATTCTATTATCAAGCTGCCATTGCTTTGCAATGCGAGCTGCCGGGGTAAACCGATGATTCAGGTTAACAGCCAGTATTTTATTATACCGCTCTGCGGTCTGAACCATTTCGAATGCGTTTGCAATGGAATTGCTGATCGGTTTTTCACAAAGCACATGAGAGCCATTGGTTAGTGCAAATATTGTTGGCTCAAAATGATCACTGCCATATTCATAACCCCCTGTGGTTACGCTACATAGATGTATTTCTTCCTTCGAAAACAACTCTTCTATTGAGGCATAACACGGCAAATTAAATTGAGAAGCTGCCTTTTGGTTCCTTGACGGATCTTTTTCACACAATCCAACAAGATTGATTTTGGGATTCTTTTTATAAATTGCAGCATGGCGATTCCCAATCGGCCCCATACCAATCACAGCGGTGTTAATTGGCATAATCTCCAAGTACGATCTGTTTTTGTTGTGAACTCGACTCGTAGCAGAGCAGAGTCAATTTAAGCGAATCTAGGTATTCGTCAGATGAAGGGGGATCATATGCTCCCTGGGCGAACTCAAGAATTTTTGGAGCTAGTGCTTTGATCCGAAAAGAGTGATTCTCTGGTGAATCAACTTCAGCATGTCGCCATTGTCCGTCCCCAAAGATTTTCCACTTCAGGCCATAGTTAGACTTTTCAGCCTGATTACAACTTGGGGCATCCCCATAGTATTGAATGAGCATTCCATCTGTACCCACTAGCTCCGTCGTGGTCTCACCAAAGTCAGAGGTGAATGAACACTGAATTTCTGCAAATAATCCAGAATCATATCTAAAAATGGCAATCCCGTTGTCATCAGGCACTTCTTGATTTACAAGAGTGTCAATATCGGCATATACCGTCTTAGGGCTTCCAAATAACCAGTGCATTAAGTCAATTGGGTGAGCCGCATCATCCGCCCACATTCCAAGATTCAGTTGCCTATTTACATGCCAGCTTTTCTGAAAATCAGGCCACCTATGTGTGGATAAGCAGTGTCTTCGGCGAAAGTGGAGTAGTTGTCCGAGTCGCTTCTGATCAATGATTTGCTTAATGAATTGGTTTGCAGGATCAACTCTCATCTGCCAGAGCATGAACAGTCGGGCACCAGATTTCTGAATTTCTTGTAAAATTTTCCTTCCGTCAATGATCGTAGTCGCAAGTGGCTTTTGAAGCGCGATGTTCTCCACATATTTACAAGCCAAGGAGACCGCTTCCAGATGATAGGCTGTCTCGCAACCAATGATTACAACATCGATCTGCTGAGAGAGTAAGTCTTCAGGATTGTCAAACTTTCTAAGTTTATGTCTATTACAAAACGAAAGGGCTCGTTTAGAATCAGCATCAAAAACACCTATCACATGAGCAGCAGTAAACTTACAGAATTCCTCTACATAGTGAGAAATATGCCCATGAGCAACTCCATACAAGGCGATCTGAATTGAAGAGCTATGTGTAGGAATAGTCATAATAATTCATCGCATCAAAAAGATATGAAAACTCAGCTGGATTGATTTTATCTCGCCACTTATGAAGAGAATCAGGCCGCATTGGAATTTTAGCTAAATCTTTACCAAGAAATTTTTCTAATCGACTTATTGTAGTTTCCTGATTGAGAACAAAATCTTCAAACCTCACTTCAATCGAATTTTTTGGCTTGGGTACACACTTTTGAATCTCGTATTGATAAAGCCAGGAGATTGCTCGATTTTGAAACACATCCTGTGAATTTGGATAATCTACTGAGAAATCATGAAGATCATCTGTTAAATGTCTCCCAAGAATGCTATCAAATGGATGCCTAGACCAAAAAATATAAAATGCATCCGGGAAAAGGTTGTAAATCCAGGGGTAGATGAGAGTGGTTTCAGGTAATTTCCAACCTTTAAATTCACTATTCGATTCTAATATAGGCTTAAGATATTCCTGAACTAATTTGTTGAAACTTTCTGGCACTTCTTGTTCTAACACTTCTGAAAAATCCCATTGATAATTACCTGAATATTTCACATACTTTGAGAATATATGGCAACTACGATATAGGTTGTGTGGTGGAACAAAATCACAGGAGTTATTAAGCAAGCTACCCATGTAAACATTACTCGCATACAGTGTCTGAGCAATACTTCTTGTACCTGAATGACCGCGTCCGATGACAATGATCATCATGGTTGTTTTGCCTCAATACTCAGTCCATTCAACTGTATTTCCTTTGTTCGCATGCATGCTGTTAGGTGGTGACTTCCAACATCTGACAACTTCATAGGAGTAGCTTGACAGGCATCTATCCGATAACCACATCTTTCAAACATATTACAACCAATTCTTTCTCTCGACAAATCTGGTGGCTCGCCCGATAAAATCTTCCTCTTGCCTTTCGACTTTCTATTTGAAATTTTAGGCACTGCATCAAGTAAAGCTTCTGTGTAGGGGTGTTTTGGTGAATTCAAAACTTCTTCCTTAGTCCCAAATTCAACAATTCTACCAGCATACATCACAGCAATTCGATCACAGATATGTCGAATCACACTCATATCGTGTGAGATGAAGATATATGAATAGTGGTAACGCGCCTGAAGTTCTTTTAGTAAGTTAATGATTTGAGCTTGAACAGATACATCTAGCGCTGAGACTGCCTCATCACAAATAATAACTTTTGGAGAGATAATTAAAGAGCGAGCTATTCCAATCCGTTGCCTCTGGCCTCCACTAAAACTATGTGGGTACCGCCTTAGATGTTCATCTCGTAAACCGACCTGAGCGATAACTTCCGATACCTTTTGTTCAATCTCCTCTTTTGGATACCGATGAATAATTAATGGCTCAGCAACGGTTTCAAAAACATTAATTCGTGGATTTAATGATGAAAACGGATCCTGAAAGATAATTTGGACTGATTTAGTGTAGTCTTTCTTCTCTCTGTCATTAGCATTGATCAAATTGATCTTCTGATCTCCATCATTATAAAGAACCGATCCAGAAGTTATGTTGTATAGATTCACTAAAGATCTACCAAGTGTGGATTTCCCACAACCACTCTCACCAATAATACCGAGTGTTTCTCCCTTATATAATTCGAAGCTAACCCCATCGACTGCTCGAATATATCTGGTTTCGCTAAAGAAACCCGTGCGTAAAGAGAAATATTTTTTCAGGTCATTTACCTGAAGAATTACTTTTTCATCATGCATGAAGATGGCAGCTCACCGTATGGCCGTTATTGTAAGTTTTATGAGCAGGTTTCTGACGTAAGCAGATCTCACCAAGCCTTTCTGTACATCGACTATAGAAAGGACAGCCTGTATGGACTTCAAATGGAGAGGGAATAGACCCTTCAATTGGGTCTAGGGATTCAATTGGTTGGTCAATCTTTGGAATCGATTTGAGAAGCGCTCTGGTGTAGGGATGGAGCGGATTGTCAATCACTTCGTCAGCGACCCCACTTTCCACAACACGCCCAAAATACATCACTAAAATCCGATCAGAGATTTCACCAATGACTGCCAAATCATGGGAGATATAGATCATTGACATGTTAAACTCTGATTTGATTGACTCCAATAGTTCCAGAATTTGAGCTTCAATCGTTACATCCAGAGCTGTTGTAGGCTCATCTGCGATCAGAATCTTTGGATTGCATACTAGCGCCATTGCAATCATTGCCCGCTGACGCATGCCTCCACTGAATTCATGTGGGTATCTTTTGAAAAACATCGCTGGAGAGGGAATGCCAACTTTTTCCAATAATCCTAGGCATACACTCAAGACATCAGTTTCTGATAATTCTGGTCGATGTAAGGTCAATGCCTCTGAAATCTGATCACCGATACTATGAAGAGGGCTGAAGGAAGACATCGGTTCCTGAAAAATCATACTGATGTCATTCCATCGAACATTTCTATAGGTATCTCCATAAGTTGGCAGTAAATTGAGTTCAAGATTCCTCGATTCTGGTTCGAAACGAATACTGCCACTGACAATCTTGGCAGGTGGCTGAGAAAGTATCCCGAGAATCGATTGAACGGTGACTGACTTTCCGCTTCCACTCTCTCCAATGACCCCAAGAGTTTCATTCTCAAAAACTTCGAAGTTCACATCTGTCAACGCATGAACAACCCCTTCACGCAGATAAAAGTTGATTGACAAGTCCTTTACTTCAAGAATTCTCTGCATGATCTTTCAAGAATAGGGGTCTGCAGCATCACGAAGGCCATCACCAACAAAATTAAAAAGAAGCACTGTCCCAATGACAAAAATGGCTGGTATCAGTAACCAGGGCTGATTGGTAATTGCCATTAGATCTTGGGAATCTTGCAACAAGGTTCCCCAACTAACTGCTGGTGGTTGAATCCCCAAACCCAAAAAGCTCAGTGCAGTTTCAGCGAGGATCATTCCTGGAATGGAAAGTGTGATGGAAACAATTAAATGACTCGAAAATCCAGGCAACAAATGCTTGACGATGATTCGAGAAGTAGAAGCTCCAGCTGCCCTTGCCGCCAATGTGTAGTCTTCTTCCCGCAGAGCTAAAATCTTCCCACGAGTTACTCTGGCGAGGGGCCCCCAACTAATGATTGAAAGGATAATTGTTATCGCAAAATATGTTTTCAATGATGACCAATCTCTTGGCAATACCGCTGAAAATGCCATCCATAGGGGGATAGTTGGCAAAGAAATCATGAAGTCAATAAAACGTTGTATCAGGTCATCGATATAACCACCGTAGTATCCAGAGACTCCTCCAAGCAAAATGCCAATTAAGAAACTCAAACTGACCCCCACAAGACCAATCGATAATGAGATCTGAGAGCCATGGATTGTTCTAGAGAAGACATCCCGACCTAGCCGATCTGAACCAAACAGAAATACTGGCGTTTTTTCATCTATTCCAAAAAGATGGATGTTACTTTTGAAGATGCCAAATAAGCTATACTCTTCTCCCTCTGTGAAAAATTGAATGTAGACTTTCTTGGTCAAATCAGGTTCGTATTTCCAGGAAAATGTTTTTTTGTCCAATATTTTTTTTTGTCCATAGACAAATGGGCTCGAAAAACCAGCTTCTGAATCATAGATATGAATTGAAGTAGGTGCTGAAAAATTATATTTCGAAAACCTTTGTGTAGATGAATAAGGAACAAGAAAATCTGAGAAAATCGCAAATAAATATAGCAAGCCAAGGAAAATAAGCGAAATTGAGGCAAGTCGATGCTGCCGGAAACGTGATCGGATCAACGACCACTGGGTGGCATAGTAAAAATTCTTATCTTCTTCGTTAATTACTGATGAAGAATTTGGAAAATTTCCCATTAATTATTTACTTAATCTTTCAAATCTAATTCGAGGATCTAACCAAACTAATAATAGATCAGATATCAAAGAACCAATAATTGTTAGTAGGCTTAAAATCATCACTATACTTGCAGCTAACCACATATCTTGAGAGAGTACAGATCTTAATAAAACTGGGCCAAGTGTTTGTATACCAAGGACAATTGAAATTAAGATTTCACCTGCAATTAAGGCTGGAAGCAACCAACCAATTGTACTAATGATTGGATTGATAGCCATTCTGACAGGATATTTCAGCAAAAGATCACGAAATTTTAGACCTTTTGCTTTCGCTGTAATTACATATGGCTTCTTCAATTCATCAAGAAGGTTGCCGCGCATCACTCTGATTATTGTTCCCGTTCCTTGAAGTCCAATTAAAATCACAGGCAAGACAAGATGTTTGCATAAATCAATAAATTTATCGAAACTCCAAGGTGCAGTCACATACTCCGGTGAATATAATCCTAGTACTGAGTAATCAAAGAATTTAAGAAACAACCACGCAAAAATCAGAGCCATCAAAAATGGTGGGGTTGCCAGTCCCAAAAATCCAATAAAAGTAAAAAAGTAGTCAAATTTTGAGTACTGATGAATCGCTGAATAAATTCCGATTGGTATCGCTAGTGCCCACGAAATAATTAGCGCTCCAAATGTAAGGCCAATTGAGAGAGGTAATTTTTCTGCAATAATTTCATTAACAGGTTTTTGATATTCGAAGGAATAACCAAAGTTTCCATGAAAAATAATGTTTTCCAACCACCGCCAATATCGTTCAACAACAGGTGCGTTGAACCCATATTGTTCTTTAATCCTTAACGCCTCATCTTCTAATACTGTGACACCAGTTGCCCGAAGTGAAGATATATAAAAATCTGCAAAATCTCCTGGAGGTAATTCAATGATTGCGTAGGCGACAACTGAAATAACGAAAAGTATCGGAATCAGTTGAAACAGCCTTTTGATTGTGTAAGTCAGCATAATATTTAAGGGCTGACTTGGAGAGTCAGCCCGGTTTCATTTACTTGTAGAACATTTGTTCACCGCTGTTATCAGCGGCGATAGCTTGACCAGATTGTTGAACATTTCCAATATTTGGATTTGTAATCAAAACATAATTCACGTTGTCAACTATGTTTAACATCCAAAGATTATCACCCATATTTTGCATCAATTCTCCATATAGTTTTCCATCTTTAGAAGAATAAGGAACATATGCTCCACGTTCTCTAGTGATGTTCATCAGACGTTTCATTTCAGCAGGTGGTTCTTCACCTTCAGCACCGTTAGAATCATACCATTGACGCCACAAAGGGGCATATCCAGTGCCACCAGTTGAAGGCAGATAGTCGTTCCATCCTCCAGAAACCCAGAGCGGTTTATGAACCCAGAGAATTGTTGAATGCTTTCGTTCATTATTTTGTCCTGTCACATTCATAAGTGTGTTTTCAAGCATCTTACTAGTCGTTTTGATGCCAACAGCTTCAAAATGCTGAGTCAGCAGTTCAACAACAAATTTGATATCCGGAGCGTAGTCACCGTACTCAATTCGATACTCAAAAGTTTTTCCGTTAGGCCCAATACGAAAGCCATCACTGCCTTTGGTCATCCCGATGCTATCAAGCAGTTCTTCAGCTTTTGCTGGATCATATCCCTTGTATAAGTGCTCTGGCATTGTTCCAAAACCAAAATACACATTTTCCAGGATTTCTTCCCTGTTCATCGCATAATTTAATGCTTCTCTGAACTTCAGATTGTTGAGTACTTTTTTGTCATTTTCATCAGCTAACGTGAAGTTGAAGAAAAGGACTGTCGGATTCACGTGCATGTCCAGCAAATGAGTTTGAATAAGGCCTTTATCTTCGGCCTCTTTATACAATGGCATTTTCACTAATGCCGTATCCTCTCTAAGTAAATCAATCTCTCCTGCCAAAACCTTAAGATTTACTGCTTCTGTGTCATTCACTTGTTGTGAAATAACTCTATCAACATAAGGTAATTGCTGGCCAGAACTATCAACTTTGAAATAATAAGGATTTCTCTTGAACTCCAAAATTTCATCAGCAGTTTCTACTTTCAACCATGCCCACAGGGAGGGATAGTTTGCACTGCATGGGCGAGTCAATTCCCAATTCGTACAATCCATTGCGTTAAAGTATTGCCACCACTCATCTTTAAATCCCATTTTCTTCATTTCTGGTTGTAAGGATGCTAGGGAAGTATATTTTGGGTGATAATTCTTCAAATGATGAGATGGTCTTAGCATATCGGTGTATCCCTGCCAGCCTTTAATGCTGAGTTCACTTATCAACGAACCGTAAGGGCTGTCAAATTCCATTGTGAATTGATAATCGCTTTGAAAGGTGATTTTAGCAGGATTACCAGCTGGATCTCCCCCAGATTTGAATTTAGACGGATATGCTGATGTTAATTTCTCATCACCGTATATATCCTCGAAAACAAATCGAACATCTTCTGTTGTTACAGGATTGCCATCAGACCACTTTAGGCCCTCGCGAAGATAGAAAGTAAACTTTTTGTTATCATTTTCTATCTTGAAATCCTTGAAAACATTTCCACGAACATCTTTGATACTTATTCCAGGTGCCATCAGTACATGCTCATTTAGCATGATAAAGACATCAGGATTCCAACCTGGGTTAGTATGGCCAAACCTCATTGTTCCACCGTACTTACCGGGTTGCCAGTTTGGGAGTTCATCAGCGTGTGAAATTACGCCTTTTTCGACTACAAATGGTGTTTTGGGGAGTCTTTGTTCGATTGGAGGAATTTCTCCTTTGGAAACCATTTCTTTCAAGGATGGTGCTTCTTTGTACTCTGCCGCAGAGACAGCTGTTCCAAGAAAAAGTGAAGCTGTTGCTAAAAGTGAAGCTAGTTTCATTTGAACCTCAAAAAATTAGTTAATAGATCTAATATTCTAAACTTATATAAATTTTTAACCTCCTTTCTTAAGAATTTACACTTATTGTGACCTATGTCATCTTGACTTCTCCTGTAATCTTTTTGCTGTATTGGCATCACCGATATAGAGGCTATCATATGCCTCTTGTGAGGACTTGAATGCCCCATGCCCTTGAATACCATGCCAATCTCCTTGCTCATAAATTGGAGATTCTAATCCTGTTTCTTCCTTTCTCTTGGTTAACCAAGCTTCCATCTTCCTTTCTAATGTATCGACCATGTCAGGGCGTAATTCTGCTAAGTTTTTTAACTCATTCGGGTCATCTTTCAGATTATACAATTCAACTTCTGGCTTGAAATGAAAATCAGGCTCAAGAGCAACAATTAACTTCCATTCTGGTGTTCTCCAACCATGTTTTCTCATCCATGTACACTCTGTAATATAAAATTCTTGCTCCATGTCATGATCATGAAAATCAATCAGATTTTTTAAACTTTTCCCATCATATTCAACACTTGTATCGATTTCTAGTAAGTCGAGAATTGTAGGGACAATATCAACATGGCTAGTATATGACTTTACCACTTTCCCTTTAGGTAGTTTTGGGGGCAGCCTTATGATCAGAGGGACCTTTAGATTAGATTCATACAAACCATGATGATCAAAATAGCAGTCATGCTCATATAAGGTTTCACCGTGATCTGAGTTCAAGACGATTAGGGTTTCGTCATAGACTCCCAAAGATTTTAAGAGCTGAATCATGTTTTGAATACAAGCATCCATGTAGGCTATTTCACCATCATACTGTGCCACTACGTAGTCTTTATCTGTGATGCCAGGTGGCATCCAACTCTTATGAAAATCACAAAAAGGTTTGAAATTGAAAATAGGTTCCATGGATTTATTGCCCTCCATACACTCATCCCCTTGATAAAATAATCGTTCAAAAGGAGCTGGAGGCAAATAGGGGGCGTGTGGGTCCATATGTCTCAAGAAAAGCAGAAATGGTTGTTCTCCCTTTAGAAGTTCCTTCAATCGTGGAATTGCCACATCGTTCAATTTTTCTGCTTTATGCAGCCGTCCTTCGTCCCAGCTCCCCCATGCAGGATAGTCTAGGTATTCATCAAAGCCTCTTGAGCTTGGATTCCCTGTAAATCCAACGCAGCTGGTGTAGTAGCCGTGGTCTCTAAGTATTTCGGGCAGGGTCTGGATTTCCTCCCTAAGCTGGCCCTTGTGCCTCAGCGCTACTACCTGCGTATTGATCACATCAAACCCTGTCAACATGGACGCATATCCAGGAGTTGTTGGGATGTTCGGACTAAAATAGTTCTTAAAACATACCCCCTCACGGGCTATCTGATCGATGTGAGGAGAGGTATTGCGAGTGTAGCCATTACAACCAAGATGGTCTGAACGTAGTGAATCGATTCCAAAAAATATGATGTTCTTTTTTTCGCCCATTCTCTGATTCCTCTAGATAAATTCGAATATTCGTCTACCTGTATTGCATTATGGAAATTCCTTCCAATAACTCACCCAGTTATGATATTCGACATCAATTATCGTATATGATGTTCGACATCAACTTTTATTTTTTAATCAAGTTCTTGAAATCTACATTTTCAGACAACTGACGTCGCACAAAAAAAGATTGCTTTTCAACCTGTACTTCCTTTATTTAGTGCCCCTTCATACGTGGCTGGATTTCTCAAACCATGAAAGAGAAGGAACTTTATGAAGTTGAATGAGTCTAAGCGGACGTCTGGTTGGCGTCGTTTTCTCAAGTACGGTAAGAAAATTGTTGGAGGAACAACCCTACTCTCTGCCCTCTGCCTTACACCCTCCGCTGTTCTAGCAGGTGGGCATGGGCTGCCCAAGGATGCTGCACCCACAGACCAGCAGGTGCTTCGTGTACCATGCGACAACACTCGCAATGAAGTAACTTTTGATTTCGCTGTAGCGGTTTATCAGCGCTACGAGTGCATTGCGGACCTCTTCCAGGATACACTGGTTGATCTGGACAAGGACTTCAATGTCATTCCTGCCTCTGCAGAGAGCTGGTCTGTCGATGCAAGTGGGAAAGTCTGGACTTTCAAACTGCGCAAGGGCCTCCAGTGGAGTGATGGAACTCCATTGACTGCTGCGGATTATGAAGCAACCTTCCGTTACTCAGCAGATCCCTCCAGTGCCTGGGACTTTACCTGGTTCTATTCTTTTATTGGAGCAGGTGGAATCAAGAACTGGAGCGAGGTAATTGCCGGGGAAATGCCCACCTCTGCGCTGGGTATTCGAGCCGTTGATGACCTGACACTGGAAGTAGAAACCGAAGGGGTCTTCCCGCCCCTGCCTGGTGTGATGAAGTTTGCCTTCTTGCTCTCCAAGAAAGCTCTGGAAGCGCACGGGCCCTATTACAACAACGATCCCGAAACCTCTGTCTCTGCAGGGCCTTACATGCTGACAGAGTTTGATCCAGGTAACAGAATCGTTGTGGAAGCCAACCCAAATTACAAAGGGTATCGTCCGGCTCGTTTGCAACGGATCGAGGGCATTTACATGTCTCCAGCAACCTTCTTCACTGCATTTCAACAGGGTGAGGTCGATACGGTCCCTTATGAGCGGCTGACTCCAGCAGACTTCAAGGTCATTGAGAGTGATCCCGTGTTGAAGAACAACTATCTCCGACACTTTGGAGATTTCCGTACGGATTATCTGCTCTTCGATACCTACACGGCCCCCTTCAATGATCTGAATGTTCGCAAAGCCTTCGCCTACGCCTTGGATCGTGATGCTATCGTCAAGAACGTCTATGGTGAGATCAAAGCGATGCCTGCACATTCCATGTTGATGCCGGGTTATCCTGCTTCGGACACCAAGGATGAGTTGAAGCAATACCAGACCTTCGACTGCCCGAAGGCCAAGAAACACTTGGCTGATGCAGGCTATCCTGATGGGAAAGGATTCCCAGCCCAGGAGATGTGGCTTCGTGGAGAGGGTCCGGCGATGAGCGCTGTCTATCAGGCTTCTGCCGCTTCGATTGCACAGTGTCTGAACATCAAGATTGAGGTTTCCAACAAGGACGGAAAGGTCTACATGGATGCCCTCAACGCCAAACCGACACAGCTGACTCTAGGTGCCGTTTCCTATGGAATGGATTTTCTGGATCCTTCGAACTTGTTGGGAATCTGGGTTTCTTCAGGAAGACACTCCTGGACAAACGATAAGTTCGACAGCATGGTTGCTGAGGCTAGTAACCTGGTGGGAGATGATAAGAAACGGGAGCAGATGTTCCGTGATGCCCAAAAGATTCTGGTCGATGATGTTGGCGGAGTCTTTATTGCCCATCGCTGGCAGGGAGACCTCTTCAAGCCATATGTCCAGGGAGACAGTTTCCGAGTGCCAGATTCTAATGGAATTTCTGGAAAGCACTGGGGTAACGACTGGTACTGGGGTAATGTTTACATCACGAATGCGAAGTAAACGGGAATCCAGAATCAAACCTGATTGGGGTTAAGACGATATGCTAGGTTATATTTGTGGGAGAATTCTTGCGCTGATGATGATTCTCCTTGCTGTGTCCGTAATCGTCTTTTCCCTGATGCACTCCGTTCCAGGTGGTCCATTCGACGAACGAAAGGGCCGCCTCCCTCCGGCCGCAAAGGCCAACATTCTCAAGAAATACGGCTTGGATCAGCCCGTCTGGAAGCAGTACATCAATTACATGAGCCATGCGGTTCGCTTCGATTTTGGTATTCCCTACCAACGCCCTCATACGACTGTCGCCAAGTTGATCAGTAAGTCCTGGGCCATTACGGTTCAAGTGGGGCTAACAACAATTGTTGTTGCCTTTGGCTTTGGGATATTAGCTGGAGTTTACGCAGCCTACCACCAGAACTCATGGATCGACACGCTAGTCACCTTTGTTTCCAGCTTAGGAGTCACTGTGCCCAATTTCGTTGTGGCGATGTGGCTAATTCTGGTCTTTGCCGTCTCCCTTGACTGGTTACCCATGGGGGGCTGGGGTTCTTCTGGTCAATGTTTGATCGACAAGTATTTCTGTACTGATTGGATCCTACCCGTAGTTGCCTATGCGATTGCACCGATGGCTATCGTGGCCCGCTACACCCGGGCAAGCATAGTCGAGGTGATGGGTGAAGATTATGTCCGGACAGCCAGGGCTAAGGGGCTCTCCGAGGTCAAAGTGATGCGCAAACACGTCTTCCGCAACGCCCAGATCCCAATGGTCACTGCTCTTGGAACTGAGATCCCCAACCTGATCACAGGGAGCATCTTCATTGAATCGACCTTCCGCATCAACGGTCTCGGCAAGTACTTTGTTACAAGTACGCTGAACAGGGACTATCCGATGATCATGGCTACCTTTCTCCTCGTTGCGTTTCTTTGGGGAATTCTTTATCTGCTGACGGATATCGCCTACACCATGATTGACCCACGGGTTCGCCTGGGTGCAAAATCGCTTTCCTAAATCCACCCTTGAGTAACTCCACACCAACCAGACGTAGCTTTCTGAGGGATGCCATTCGGCGTTTTTCCCAGAATAGATTAGCTTTGCTCGGCTTGTTTCTTGTGGGATTTATTCTGTTCTTAGCACTCTTTGCGGATCTGCTTTCACCCTTTGCTTACGACCGAGTCTACTTTGATCGGGTGTTGCTGATGCCTTTTGATCACCCAGAGCATCCACT
>JAQWOT010000360.1 GCA_029245725.1 SAR324 cluster bacterium
ACGAGTTGGAGCAAGCTGGTCAGGCTGAACTCAGCGAATTGCAGACGATCGACTACATCCTGAGTGAAGGTTCGAAGTGCAAGCTGGTCTTGCTAACGGTGCTTTAAGAGGATCGTGGGTTTGGATACTTTTGCGGGACGAATAGAATATTCTAATTCAAAAGCGAGAAAATTGGGAACTTTGGAGTAGCCCCTCATCCGGCCATTTGGCCACCGTCTCCCTGATGGAGAAGGCAAAGAATTCGTGGAGATTTTTTCACGCAAAAGAGATCAATTTGGCAAATGAAATCAATTCACTGAAAAACCCTCGCCTGTTTTGGGATAGGGGGGCCATCGCAGATGGTGGGTGAAGCTGTTCTACTTACTGAAAATAAATGGAAATTGGGAACTTTGGAGTAGCCCCTCATCCACCTTCATCGGACCACTCAGCTGTTGTGGCCAAACTCACACTTCACTAGAGGCCAGGAATGCTGACAGATGTCGTGCTAGCCGAGTTCAGCTGCAGATATTGATCTGAGCTTGAACTGTTGACCTGGCTTGCAATGTTGGAGCTACTATCATTGGTGCCATCACCCATCAGCCAAATTTTGGTACCCTGTTCACCTGTAGCTGACCCCGTCGCAAAATTACTGCTGTAATCAGCGTTCTCATTTGGTTTGCGCCATGGATTCCCAATTTTGTAAGTGGTCATCCACTTAATGGGATCTCGTACTATCATGGCGACTTCTGTGTCGTCTGGTAAACTTTGGCCAGTTCTTAGGGTAGTTACCACAGTCGAAGCAATTTGCCCTCTGAAGCGGTTGGCCGTGTTTGTTACGTAAGAACCAACATAAAAATAGCCACCTACATCTTGGGTGGTACCGTAGCTGGAGTTAACATGAGACCAACTGCCACCTGATGTGATATCTGTGACTGACCCATTGGATAGATCGACTAACTTGAACTGGAAGCGACTGTAATATCGATTGATGTCGCTGGAACTGACTCCTGTAGAGCCACCATTGAAATCAACGTATAGTCCATACCAATTACCTGCAGTGATTAGGCTGTTGGCAGATCTCCATTGGAGGGCATTGTAGTCATCACCGTAGTTGAAAAAGATTCTGCCGTTTGTGTTGATTTCAATTTTGACGCTATCGTTGTGTCGCGAATCACTCTCCACTTTCGACTGACTCCAGAGTGTACGTGAAGTACTGAGATCTGTAGGTTTGAATACCGCAGCAACCGCCCAAGGTTGCCCACTTGCTGCTGTTTGAACACTGGAAACGGAATTACTTGGTGTAATAGTAGTTAATCTATGAAGGGGATTTTGTCCGTTCCAATTGTTGGAATTTCTCGCATACCCACTGGAACCATTAAAATCAACACCCTGATTCCAGGAAGTCCCATCCGTGCTTGGAGTATCATTGATGTAGAGATTGTTGACTTCCTGCGCCGTCAAGGCTCTCTTGTAAATCTTGAATTCATCAATATACCCCTTCCAAGGGTGCTCTTCCCTGCGATTGGTTCCAATTTTTAAGGCATACATGGGAGTTGGCTGAGACTCACTGCTCGTAACCTCAAGCACCCCATTCATGTAAATCAAAGAAGTCCCATCCGCTTGCTTGACAAAGGTTGCATGGCTCCATTGATTGGTTGGATACGTGTTCCCTGTTGACGTATGAACTCTTGTGTCTTTGTCCTCTCCTGCTTGACTGCGCCATCGTAGCCCTTGGTTTTTGTTAGAATCTAACTGCCAACTTTGAATTCCACCATCATTGCCAGTTTCAGGCACATAGCGAGAAGACATCAGAGAACTGAATTGCTTCATGTCTTCATCAGCATAAAACCAGAGACTAATTGTGAACCCACCCCTGCTGAAGAGGTCATCTTCATTGGTGTCATTCAAGCTATTGTTGTAAGCATAGCCGTTGCTGGCATCAAAATAAGCTGCAGTGTTATTTGAGAATTGGGAGTCTGCGAAAACAATGTTTGCTCCACTGACTGCTGTGAGGTCATAACGATTGTCACCATGGTACTGAGCAGTGTCTGTCAGATCACCATTGAACTGATAATAAACCAGCAAATCCTCATCTGGATCTGGATTGATCGGACCACCTCCATCGAAACTGTTTGTGGTTCTGGCGTAACTGTTGACACTAGGCTCAGATGTGGAGACTCCACCAACACTTGTTTCTGCTCGGATCACATAGTTGTACTGAGTGGCTCCATCCAATCCACTGTGGGTATAGCTGTTCGCATTCTCCCCTGTAACAATCCTGCCGTCATAAGTGCTGTTGTCATCTGGATCAATCACAATCGGAGAACCAGAAGCCTTCTTCCAGTAGATGACATGGTTGAAGGAGAGAGCAGACTCAGGACTAACTGTCCAAGTCAGGTTGACTTGCTGAGTGTTGGCTGGAGTGGTTCCAGCTAGATTAGTTGGTGGGGAAATCGGAATGGCTACCTTTGAAAAACCAGTACTAATATTTTTTATATTAAATATTTCGGGAGCAAAAAGGTTATTATAATGATCAAGAAACAATTCTACATAAGCCTCATCATTAGTGCTGTTGTCCCAGTTGCTATTGTTATGAACATAGATATAGCCAGAAAGATTTGTATCGACATATGAATGTGTATAGCCATTCCCTCCTGATTCTACAGAATAGTCAGTAGCACCATTCAACGTGCCATTGTGTAGAATTCTGCCAGCAGAGTTTGAGCTAGAAATTTCAAACGCAAAGTTATAAGGCTGCGCTGCCGTATTTGGTTTAAACCTTTGGTTATGGCTAGTATCTTCAGATCCATATGATGGACTGCCATGAGAGAGGAAGAATTTACTATAATTAATTGAAAGGTTAGAGGAGTCGCACTGCGAACATTCCCATTTTGATATACCGACAGGTTTACCCCTATCAGTCACATTGTCTGCATTATTCAGTCTGAACGAAACACCATCAGTACCGAAATCCCAACGCCTAGTTTCATAAACAGTGACAATTTCATCATACAAGACTTGCCCATCAAAGATAACTCTCTCGCCACTTTGTATAGGTTCGTTATAACGAATTGTGTGTTCGGAACCAACAACATTCAAACAATCGTATATGCTCAGATTGTCATTGGTGATACAACCTTCTACAACAGTTACATCGTCAATTGTCTGATTCGCCCAACTGGAAGGAACCACCACAGGATCAGTAGTGACTGCCTTTGGAGAGTATGTTCCTTTTGAATTATCATAGAAGTAGATGGCGAAGTGGTACTGAGTGCCTTCCACCCACGGGAAGTCTGAGTCAGTATTAGTATAAAAATGCTCACTTCCCCACTCCTGCAGATCAATCTCAAAATCCCAAGTGCTGGAATCAGTGCGATCAATAGGAGTTCCCATGTCATCAGAGACATAGATGTAGTAAGTGTCATTGAAGTAAGGGTTTTTTTCAAATGGAGACGGACGGACAGCATCCAAATCTGGATGACTGTCCCACATCATATAATAACTTGGTTTACCAACCTGTACTCCACGAATCACATTGAAACCTGTAACCGCTGAGATTGGAGCAATGGTTGGCTCTTCTGGTCTAGCACTCACCACGTTTGAGCTAGCACCTGCTCCCCCAGCATTGTTGGCTACGACGTAGTAGGAGTAGTTGGTCCCATTGGTCAGACCAGTATGGGTAAATGAAGTGCCGGTGACATCGGGACTGATCGCTGTGTAGCCGCTACCGCTTGTACTGACATAGATCGTGTAGTCTTCCGCGCCATCGACCACTGTCCAGGTAAGGCTGACTTCACCGGAACCCGCGGTAGCCGTCAGATCGGTTGGAGCGCTGGGGGGCTCCACTCCAGGAGTAGCGCTGATGGTGTCAGAGCTTTCGCTTGTACCTCCGGCATTGTTGGCTACGACGTAGTAGGTGTATTCGGTGCCATCGTTGAGTCCCGTGTGTGGATAGGAAGTACCGGTGACATTGGGACTGATTGCTGTGAAGGTGCTCCCACCGTCGTTACTGTAGTAAATTGTGTAGCTGTCTGCTCCCGGAGAGGGGTTCCACTGCAGATCTACCTGACCACTGGCCGCACCTGCGGAGGCTGTCAGTCCGGTCGGTGCCTCCGGAACTGGTGTGGCGTCGACTTCTGTAGCCGGTGTGCTGTCCCCCAGAGAATTGGTGGCAATAATCGTGAAGTCGTAATTATTGGCTGGATCTAAACCGGTGATTGTCTCCGTTGTGGCAGGGGCTGTGATGGTGATCGAGCCACTGTAAGTGCTGGGCTTACTCGGATCAATCGGCGTGCTTGGGTCAACGGTCCAATAGATCGTGTAGTTGTCGGCGGCTGGGTTGGTTGGTTCTGTCCAGCTCAAGTCGACGCTACCAGAGGGCAGAGTCGGTGTGGCCACAAATCCAGCTGGACTATCAGGAGGGGTGTTGCCGCTGTCTTGCGTGGTAATTGTCAGACTGGTGTCCATCGTGCTGCCGTAGCTACCGGCTGGAGTAGAGCTGACGCTGATGTTCAAGCTGACCTGCTGATTGCCATCCTTGATGCCATCTTCGACAGCATTTACTTCAACAGTTTGGGGAGTGTTCCAGTTACTGCTGGTGAAGGTAAGCGTGCTTGGACTGTAGCTGATCTCGCTGGAGTCGTTGTCGCTCAGGGTGATCGTCACTGTCGTACCGGCTGCTGGAGGTGTGTCCAGTACAAAACTGAGGGACTCGCTTGCGCCACCTTCCGTTAGGCTGGGCGGTGTGTTGGCGATGGTTAGTCCAGGCTCTGTTGCACTGTCGACAGTAAGAATCTCGGTGCTAGTGCTCAAGCCGTTGCTGGCTGCGTCAGCAGAAGTGGAAGTCAGGGTCAACAGGGTGGTCTGGTTGCCGTCCTTGACGTTGTCTTCCAAGGCAGTCAGTGTCACCGCCTGGCCTTCGTTCCAGTTATCGGGTGTGAAGGTAAGCGTGCTTGGGCTGTAGCTGATCTCGCTGGAGTCGTTGTCACTCAGGGTGATCGTCACGTCCGCGCTGGGCTGCATGCTGAGTGATACCGTGAAGCTATCCCCGCTACCGCTCTCGTTGAGCTGGTTGTTGCCACCACTGGAGGTAATGACGATGCCAGAGACATTGCCACTGTCAATCACGTTGACGGGCACGCGAATGGTTCCCAACTCACTACTGTAGTTGGGGTCACTTGAAGCGCTAACGGCCACAGTGAAGTTAGTATCCTGATCATTGTCGGCAACGCCATCTTCAACCGCGCTGATCGTCACGAACTGGGGCTGATCCCAGTTGGTTGGAGTGAAAGTCACCGTGGCAGGACTGGCGTTGATCTCTCCATCGGGGGAATTAATAGCCACGGTCACATCCCCAGTGGGCTCTTCATTGAGTTGTACATAAACTAGATCTGTGGCACCGCTCTCTTCGACAACGGTGTTGCCATCGGTCTGGGTAACGGTGATCCCGGGTCCACTAGCTGGGGGCGGCGGCAGGATGATCGTGCCACTGTCGATGGTAGTTACGCTGATGTCTTGTGCGTCAATTCCACTGGCATAGTTGGGATCGTCAGAGCCACTGACCAGTACACTCAAGGTAGAGGTCACGTCCCCATCGAGATCGCCATCTTCGATAGCGCTGACGGTAACTTCCTGGGGCTCGTCCCAGTTGCCTGGATTAAAGGTCAGGCTGCTGGGAGAGGAAGAGATCTGATCGGAAGGCACAGCGACGAGTGAGATGGTCACATCTCCAGTGGGCTCTTCATCCAGTACTATGCTGATCGTATCGTTGTTGCTGCTCTCGGTGACGGAAGTCCCTCCGTCCGATTCAGTTACAGTGAAGCCAGCGTTTGACTCTGGATTGCGTTCTCCACCTCCACCATTTCCAGTTCCTCCACTGGAGCCACTTCCACTGCTATCTCCACCACTTTCTCCATCACTACCACTCCCCCCCACATTGTCTGTAGGAAATTCGGGATAATCCTGATCATAGATGATGGTTCCTTCTTCTGGCATCATACAGCCAACCTGGAGCATACCTACAGTCACCAGCGCAAGGAAAAGGGATTGCCAGTGCTTTTTCATGTGAACCTATTTTGTAGAAGCGGTTGTGAAGGATTGATGAGTATTTGTTCAAATGAGAAAATTGCTTGAACTACTCTATGTGCTTTTTTGGAACAAACTTGAAAGATGTTTCTGAAACTATACCTGGTTATTTAGAACGTCAAGTAATTTTTTTATTATTTTTATTATTTTTCACCATCTTGTCACAATATCGAATCAAACCTGGTAAATTCGACAATTAAATCATTAATCTATATTTTGATGATAAATTTTAGCACCGAAAAAAGTATGTACTGAGGCGACTCAAAAAAATAATGGGCTTCAACCAAAGAGGGTGGATATCCGAAAGAGAGGACCCCCAAAACTAGCTGGAGGAATGGACTCAAAAGCTTTGATCTGCATTCATTAAGGATGCTCACTGGAAAATGTCCGCTATTGAAAGCCTGTCGACTTCTCTTTTCAAAGAGAGTCCATTTAAGAGTTTGTCCAATTTTAGTCAATTTGTTACAGATTCAGAACATCTACACTTGTATTTGTGAAAGATTGCCTTATTTTTCTCTCATTCAACTCTGCTGAATCTCTATAAATTTCTTAGAGAACTCAGCAATTTTACAAAAGCATTCTTATCTTAATAGAGGTTTTTTTGGATTATTAGTAAATAATTCTCAATTTAAAGAAAATATAATTCATTTAATTTCAGTTGTTTAAGATTTTCATCTATAAAATATTAAATTTTTGATTGACAGACATATCTAGCATGTGTAGCTTTAATGTCACATTTAGAACATTTGCCGTTCAAATCCGACCCTTTGGGTTACTTTGGAAACCAACAGTGGAGCACACTCATGAAATGGCTCATCACCATCATCACCGCCGCACTCACCACCACCGGTTGCATGCTCGAGACACCAGATCCGTGTGAAGGCAGCCCAATTGGCTGTGATGTGGCTCCATACACTGCTCCTACACCCAAGCCCAGTCAGCCTACTATCACTCCTGTTTCAGGGACTGAATCAATTACTATCAGCTATGGGGCATCAGGGGCTGATTATTATTTTGTACATTCATCTGAGACACTACCAGTTGGCACACAAAATCAGATTGAGACTACAAGCTCCACTCATACCTTCACTGGACTAGATCCAAACAAAGAATATTATTATGCTGTGACAGCTGTCAATGGCTCAGGCATTTCATCTAGCTCTGCAACAGCAACTAGCCAGCCCTATACAGTGGCAGCAAGCCCTACTGCTAGCCCAACAACAGATACATCCAATACAGTCACTTGGACTGCTGTCAATGGTGCTGACGATTATATTGTGTATATGAGCACCGCTACACCAGTTACTACAAGCGACACTGCTGTAAATGCTGGCACTGGCACATCATATGTCCATAGTGGATTGAATGCTGGTGACACTTGGTATTATATGGTTACTCCACGTAACGAAGTTGGTGCTGTAGATAGTATTGAAGTATCCACAGAGGTACTGCCACAGGCGCCAGGTACATTAGTAGCATCACCTACAACAAATGGTGGAGCTATCAATACACAATGG
>JAQWOT010000361.1 GCA_029245725.1 SAR324 cluster bacterium
CTGCTCAGTACATTATTGACGCTGCCTTTAGCTATGCCAGCCTATATAATGGCATACGTTTGGACAGACCTCTTAGAATATGCTGATCCATTTCAAAATTCGCTTCGTAGTTTCTTCTTTTTGAAAAGTTCTCTGGATTACTGGTTTCATGAGATTCGTTAGCTTGGTGGAGCCATATTTCTTTTCAGTTTTGTTCTGTACCCAAACATATTTTTTTTGGCCCGAACAGCTTTCCTAAACCATGCACTGAAGACACTTCGTATTGGTAAAATGCTTGGCTAGTCGACGTCACATATCATAGTGAGTGCAACTATCCCGCTAGCAAGACCAGCAATAATCGTAGGGGCGTTTTTAGTCCTAATGGAAGTTCTTGCTTATTATAGAACTGTGAGCTTTTTTGGGATCAACACCCTCAGCAAGGTGTATTTGGTTTATAGCTTATGAATGATCTGGCTGCTGCCTCTCAGCTTTCTCTGATTGTTCTTTTTTTTGTTTTTATCCTTCTCGGATCAGAACGATGGAGCCGCAGAACGCAAAGATTCTCTTTAAAGCCTTTGGGTAACATTTCGCAAAAAAAGAGCTTAGTTGGCAAATAACTGTATCGGTTTGGTTAAGCTGTGCTATTCCAATTACGATTAGATTCGCGATCCCAGTCATTGCTCTTTTCAGCAAATCAATACTAGACAAAAAAATCTGGGAGATCCAGAAGCTTTTGGTAATTGTTGAACAGATAGTTTCACTTGCATTGATGGCATCTTGCGCTGCCTGTTTGCTCGCACTATTAATAGGCTTTGGAGTCAGGCTTCAACGAGATACTAGCGCAAACTGGGTGGCTCAGTTTGGTACCATCAGCTATGCTTTTCCAAGTACAATTCTCGCGCTCGGAGTTCTTCGGCCACTTAGTTTAATCGAAAATGTGATTGATCTACTAATGAGAGAATGGTTTGGGATTTCAAGTGGTTTATTATTCTCTGGGACCGCCTTCGCTTTGGTTACCGCATACGTGATTTGCTTTCTCGCAGTAACATTCGGTTCAGTTGATAGCGGCTTTCAGGCAATTCCAAAGGCGATGGACGGGCTGCCAAGACTTCTCAGAAAAAAACTTCGCTTTACACTAGTTTCTATTCATCTCCCTCTACTGAAATCAAGTTTAATGACAGCAAGCCTGATTGTGTTTGTTGAGGTGATGAAAGAACTTCCTGCGAAACTAATTCTTAGGCCTTTCGGAGTAGAGACATTAGCAACCTACGTTTATCAATATGCTTCCAACGAACAACTTGCTCTGACTTCACCCGCCGCTTTATTGATAGTCTTAGTTGGAGTTTGGCTGGTATTGGTGATTAATCGCGTGTTCTCAAAAAACCTACAACCCGATTTTACTGCAGTTGTGCAAGATAAGCCTCAATTTGCAAAGCCGTTTTATTAGACAGATCTCTGTATTGTTCTAAACCTTTGACTTCAGGATGCGCAGCAACCTCCTGATAGTGCTGAAGGGCGTCAGGAAATTGTTCAAGCGTATGGTAGAGGGCGGCTAATTGATAATGAACTAGGACAAACCATTGGGTATTTTTTGGGACGGGGCGGGCAACCAAGGACTCCAATCTCTGAATTGCACTATCAGTTTTGCCAACTGATCCGTCCATTTTGGCTAGCTCATAAACTGCAGCGATTTCTTCCTGACTTGCTCCTCCTTGATCTACCTTTTCCCACCAAATTCGTGCAGATTCAGGGTTTTCTAGAACTGTTGCGTAGTATGTCGCGATTTCAGAAGCAGCATTTTTCTTAATCTGTAGATCCTTAGATCTCTCATATCTTTGTGAATAAAACTCCACAAGTTCGGTATAATTCCTTTGTTGCTGCAAGATTGAAGAGACGCGGCTCACAGCCTGAGCTTCCGAAGATGGATCAGCAGCTTTTTCAAGAACCTTTCGATAGGAAACCAGTGCCCCGGAATTATCACCAATCTGCTCTTTTAACGAGCCTTGCTGAATCAGAGCTTCAGGGGTTTCTGAACTTTCAGGATCTACTTTGTGTTGTAGATCCCAAGTGGCTAAAGCCTCTTTCCAATTTTGCTGTCCAATTTCAGCTTGGCGCCAAAGTATTACCCAATCGACAGAGGCTTCAGTACCCTGTTTCTCCAGTAGTGGCTTAAGCTCTTTACTAACATTTTTCCAATCTTGCTTATCAATATAATTTTGGATGCGCACCCCGAAAAGATATTGATCAATCTGTTCAACTTGTTGAGTTGCAAGCTTCTGATACTCTCTGTTCTGATCAGTCGATTTTGCTTTAACAACCGCCTCATAGTATCTCCGAGCTTCAGACCACTTTTCCAACTGTTGAAGATCAGCTCCAAGCTGGTAATTTGCAATAACTGCATAAATAGAGTTCAGATTAGGTTTTCGCTTCAAGAGCTCCTTCAGTGTCTCAGAAGCTTTGTTAACATCCCCTTCTTTACGAGCTTGATTCGACTGTTCCATCAATGCGGCAAGGTCAGCATCACTATTGCCTCCCTTGTCCAACTCTACTAACCATTTCTGTGCTTTTGAATTATCCTTCAATGAATTCTGTGCATAGTAAACAATTACCTCTGCACAAGCTTGCTTTGCTTCTTTGGATTTCAATTGGGGACAGGTTTTTTCATAAAGCCCTACGAGTTCTTTCACCTGTTTTGTTTCCTCAAAAGCAGGTCTAGCCTCATCAAGCAACTTTAGTCTTTCACTGTGGCTGTTTTTTGGTTGTGCATTTATTGCTGCCTTGTATAGCTCTGCAGCTGGCTTCCAGCCTTGGAGTTGTCTTGTCGCCCGGGCTCGAATCAAAAGAGCTTCGGCAGTATTCGTACGCTTCTTATCTTCTTGATCTAAGAGTTGATAGGCCCTCAAGACACCTTTCCAATTTTGCTGTTTAATTTCGGACTGAAGTAGCAGTGAAAAATTTGATTCATCAAGCTTTATAGTGCCAGCCAGTTGCTCCTTCCTAATCAAATAAGATAAGCCTGCCCAGTCTGCTTTTTTCTCCAACTCGATCAACTTGTCTGTGATGTCTATCTGCTGAAGTGATTTCCACTGTCGCAGGGCGGCCTGCTTCAGCTCATTATAGTCTTTGGGAGAATCGGCCTGAGCTACCAATAGAAATGATTGAGCCGCATCTAGATTCTGCTTGGATTGAAGATGTAATTGACCCAATCGGTAGTGCACAAGTGTAAACCATGAGCTATTTTCAGCCGGCTTACGCATGAGAATTTTCTGGAGAGCTTCTAATTCAATTTTTGAATTTTTATTTGTTTTTGCTTGTTCTACCTGCCTCCACATTGCCTGCATCTCAACTTCAGAATTACCACCCTTATCAAGCTTAGCTAACCAGAATTTTTCATTGGTCCAGTCTTTTTTTTCAGCTGCTTGATTTGCTAATTTCTGAGCTAAGCTTAATTGTTCCTCGGATGGTGTCTGTTGATAAGCGAGGCTTTGCCATCTATTCTTTTCTTCTGCATCCTGCTGTCTATCTGAAATGTATAATGCCCAATTTACCTTGTCGTTTGGTTCAGCCAATTCATAGGCTTTCGAGTAAAATTCTAGGGCCTTTTGGGACTGTTTTGTAGACTCTGCTGCTTGGCCTCTGGCTTGGTAGTCAAAGATTGTTTTCACAGATTTGGGATCTGTACTTTCTAATTGGTCATAAACAGCCAATACCTCTAACCATCTCTTTTGCTCTTTCTCAGCTTGTAGCCAGGAGCGTAACAAATTCACATCTGGTTGGAGGGTCCCATCTTTTAAACCCTTTTTGGTCAGTTTGCTTACTAGTGGCCAATCTTTCTTCTCAATTGCATTCGTCAACTCTTGTGTTCCAAGATATTTCCGCAGTCCCAAAACCTGTGAGTCCACATAGGTCTTAACTTCAGGATCAAGATTTTTTGGATCCACCTGTTGAACTGATTGATAGTATTTTAAGGCTTCTGGCCATTTCTCTTTATCTTGATTCCAATCACCCAACCTTAGATATACTGGAACAAAGTTTTTGGAGGAAATCTTCAAATCAGAGGATACAGCGGGCTGCAGAACTTGTATTGCCTGGGCTTTATTACCTTCCTCATTCAATAGATCCGCTAGGCGCAATCTAGCCTGAACAGAAGTATCACCCGCATTGAGGTTGCCCATTTTAAGCAGCCACTCTCGCTCTAACTGCGAATCTTTACTTTGTTCACGTGCCCAATAAAGCATCAGGCCAGCGAGTTGCTTTCTAGACTCCAAATCACTTATTTGCTCAAACTCTGATGCAACCAGTTTGGGAAAATCTGATTTGATTTCACGAGGATCCCGCTCAAAAACGTTTTGCAATCTGCCTATCACCCACATTCTTTTCTGGCTATCTTTTTTGGGTAATTTGGAAAGCGCCTGCTCGTAATACGATCTAGCTTTGACCCACCCACCAAGTTTTTCTGCAGCTTCACCCTGAGCCAACAGAGCATCTACTTTCTCAGCTTCTTCAGGCAAGATCGATTGCAGTCGCCCATAAAGCTCAAGCACTCTTGACCAGTTTTGCTGTTTTGTCTCAGCTTGAACCCAAATTCCAAAAATCTCTTTACTAAAAGGCAGGTTGTCAAGCCTTTCTTGCTCAGAGATAAACTTACTCACTTGCTTCCAATTTTCATCATTCAACAAACTTTGTAATTCTTGTTTGGCAATCACAGAATCCACTGAACGCAACATCTGCTGCGCATCTGTTGCCAAGTCAGAATCTTGCTGTTGATTAGCGACCTGCTCTAAGTATGATCTTGAAGCAGTCCATTCTTTTCGATTCTGATGCAAAATCCCCAACTGGAAAGGGATTTGCCAAAAAAAGCTACTGCTCAAGGGCACAGGCCGTTTTTCCAAATCTTTCAATCGATTCAATGCACTATCTAAATCTTTATTTTTACGGTCTATATCGATCAACAACATGGAAGCACGAAGGTCAGTGTCATCAACACCCCCCAAGTCGGCACTTTGTAACCATTCTGATGCAAGCTTATCATTTTGAAGTTTATCCAAGCCTATTAAACCAACCTTCAGAGCGTATTGTTGACGAAATTTTGGTGATTTCTCTTGGGCATAGAGTTCCTCATAAATTTTCATTTGTTTCTGATAGTCATCTCCATTTTCGTAGAGAACCGCTAAGCGATTGGAAATCGCTGCAAACCGTTCATCTCCAGCTGGCATCTTTTTGATAGCACGCTCATAAAAAGTGATGGCTTCTTTTGGTCGGCTCAGGCTCTCATTTGCCTCTGCCTGCCAGATCAAGTCTGAAATACTTTCAAATTTGTTGGATTCTTTTCGTTGTAGCTCTTTATATAGGTTCAGTATGCCCGTCCAGTCTTTTTGATTTTGTAGCGCTCCAACCCAGACATTTAACAAAGGATCATCGACCTCAACAAGACCACCTTTCCAGTTTTGACGAATGAGATTATCAACTCCCCTCCAGTCTTGTTGTTCTTGAAGCTTAGCGATGTCCTCTCCAAATTGTTGGTTTCGTAAAGCTTTGAACCGAAGTTTTGAGTTTTCAAGTAGCTCTTGCTGCTCTCGATCTGTAGTAGGTGTGTTTAGAACTCTTTCATACCGAACAAGTGCCCCTGGAACATCATTTAATTGATCATAATGAATGGCTGACTGATAGCTTCCTTGAAAACGCAAACTCGGCTCTACCTCCTGCTGAGCAAGACGCTCCCAAATCGGGAGTGCTAGCAACTGTTGACCAATTTTTTGATAAATACTTGCTCGCAAAACTGCAGCCCTCAGATCATTTGGGGTATCACTGCCAGTATCCGCCTCTGCCAACCAAGGCAATGCCTGCTCAGATTGCTGAAGATCAATTGCTAGAACCTCCCCAAGTTGCAGTGCATAGTTTCGATACAGCAGTGAATTTTCAGGAAGCAAAGCCAAGAGGTGAACTTTGTAGAGTGGTGGGATTTTCTGTGGTTGCTTGCTAGCCAGGTAAATCTCAGAAAGGCGTCGAACCAATTGCTCTCTTGGAGGTTCAGCATTGTCTGGAAGAAGATAAAGTGCTTGCTCAAGTAGTGCTATTTCAGTTTGTGGATTTCCAACCCTCCTTTCTGCATCTGCCCATTGAAGGAGATGATTCAGCGTTATGCGAACTGAGCTTTCAGGCTGCTGATCCCACTTAATATATGCTTTTTGTAGTCCGAACCAATCCTCTTCAATGCGAAGTGTCTCCACCCAAGCCTGCCAATCTTGATCCCGTAATAGAGGAGTAGACTTATTTGAAGCCCATTCAAATAGTTCAAGTTGTGCAGAGGTATCCTGCATTTGTTGATTCGCAACCAACATTCCTCGAAAGGAACTTTCCTGATAGTCAGGATCTTCAAGCAGTGTTTCAAAGTCTTTTCTAGCTAGCCCCCATTGCTTTTCCTGTAGGAAGCACGATCCCCTTTGCCAAATCAAACGTTTAGCTTCGGGAATTGAAGAAGAATCTGAGATGGGTGCCAGTTCACTTAGGAGTTCAAGGCAGCGTTTTTCGTCATACTGCCTATTAGCCAATTCTTGTAAGAAACGAAGCTGTGTGTTTCTCTGGAACGACTCGTTATTGTATGCATCCCGCAGAATTTGTTCTGCGTTCGGTTTATTGCCTATTGAATCATATTGCTGAACCAACATTGTCCAAAAGCCTGGCTCCTGGTGGTATCGCTCCTGACTTCGTAATGGCAATAACTGTTCGAGGGCTAGCTTTGGTTCGTTTTGCCGGGCATACAGCATTCCAAGTTCATAATGAGCTTCTTGCTGAAAGGCGTCATCTTCAGTTTCCAGGTATCGTTGGTAAGCATTAACTGCTTGTTCGGGCTGGTCAATTGATTGGTATAGCTGGCCAAGTCGAAAGGCGGCAAGTGGACGATAATTGCTATCATTTGTTGCAAGATACTTTTCGTAACGAGGAACAATTTCTTTGACAAAGGCAGGATCAAGAGTGCCACTATTCGAACTTGCTTCCAGTTGCTCTGCGGCACGTTGGAAAGCCACTTCTCCCCACCAAAATGTAGCTTGAACTCTATTTTCTTGAGGCAAGTCTAATTTCGAAATCGCGTATTCTCCGTAGCGTTGTTCTGCCTGAAGCCAATTCTTCTGACTTTGGTGAATTGTTGCTACACGATATCGGATATCCTCGGTTTCTTTAGATAATTCTGCTGATTCAAGATAGTTTTCCCACAATGGGAGAGCTTCGTTAAACCGTTTGTTTTGATAGAGGGTGTAGCCTGCCTGATAGTTTGAAATTTGTGATTCTTTTTCTGTCAGGCTATATTGTAAGGCTTCTTGATGATACTTCGCAATTCGGGGCGCCAAATCGTTAGCTTGAGTGGATGCGTTTTTCTCTTGGTAGCGGAGCATCCTTTGAAATAGTGTTTGCCCCATCAAATTTCTTGCTGGGCCATAAAGGCTTGAAGAGGAAGGAATTGATGAGAGGGTCTCTTCAGCTACCTGAGGACGGTCGAAGCGAAAATGGATCTTGCCAAGCTGAAGGCGAGCAAAGTCTCCTTCCAAATCGTTTGGATTTTCCTGAAGCCACTCTTCAAAAAGAATTTGAGCTTGAGGCCAATAGCTTTCCCCCATTTGAAGAAGGACTTCGCCCTCTAATTTCATGGCGACAAAGCGAAATTCGCCATGGGGTTTGCTGGCACGGTAGCATTGAAGATAATCGCGGGCACTAGTCAACAGCCCGTCTTCGATCATCTTCTCAGCGAAGGCAAATTGTTTTTTTTCGTTAAGGCTGTCGGGCAATCCACAGGCGGCAGAGGCCAATCCTGGCAAGGAAACCAAAACGCCCAGCCACAGGACCTTCCATTGTGGTGGCCAGTTCATCGGGTACCTGATTTTGGTAGGTTATTGATCATTGAGGAAGATCAGGTAAAATTGCAAATCTAAGACCGATCTTCTCGATTTTTGCTCCACAAAACAGAAACTATAGACTTTGCAAAAATCTTTGGAAGCCTTTAGGTCGAATTAAGTTTTGAAAAATAATTTTAGCAATCCTTTAAGTGAATGCCAACCTGATGCAATCAGAAATTAGAAGAGTAAGTCGAGTAGTTCGTATTGGAGATGTTTTGGTTGGTGGCAAAGAGCCTATACGTATTCAGTCCATGTTAACCAGTGATACCTGCGATTTGCCAAAAGTTATTGAAGAAGTGGAGGGATTATTTCAAGCAGGCTGTGAAATTATCCGAGTCACAGTCCCAAATCATAAATCTGTGGAAGCACTTCCGAAAATAAGAAAATTAATGGTCAATCAAGGGATTAATACACCTTTGGTTGCTGATATTCATTTCAATCCTCAACTAGCTGTAAATGCTGCAGAATTTGTGGAAAAGGTCCGAATTAATCCTGGTAACTATGCTGACAAAAAACGATTTGAAATAAGGGAATATTCTGAAGCTCAATATCAAGAAGAGTTGCAACGGTTAGAGGAAAAACTCCTCCCGCTAATTAAGCAACTCCAGAAATATGATAGGAGTCTTAGGATCGGCACTAATCATGGTTCCCTATCAGACCGTGTGATGAACCGGTTTGGTGATACTCCTGAAGGTATGGCTGAATCTGCGATGGAATTTTTACGAATACTGGAAAAGCATCAATATTTTGAGACAGTCATCTCAATGAAGGCATCTAACCCCATCGTAATGAGAGCAGCCTATCAAGAAATTGTAAGAAAAATGGATCTTGAAAGGATGAATTACCCGTTACATCTTGGAGTTACTGAAGCGGGGAACGGGATTGACGGTAGGGTGAAAAGTGCCTTGGGAATCGGCTCTCTTCTATTAGATGGGATTGGTGATACAATTAGAGTTTCCCTGACTGAACCAGCAACGAATGAAATCCCCGCCGCAAGAAGTATTTTAAATGGGATCAAAAAATTCCCTCGAAAAACTGTGCTTATTCAAATCAAAAAGCAATCAAATAACATCTATAATGAAATAGAAATTGATGGGATCAAACTTGGTGGAGAATCTCCGTTCCGCCTTATGGGCATCGCAGATTTTGTTTTGGAGGACCTTCCATCGGAACCATTCGATAAGGTTTGGAATCAGAAAAAATGGGAATCAGAAATTTTTCCGAATCTCCATTCCTTTGATTCTAGGAACCCAAACACTGGCAATAAAGTGATCCTTGTCGAAAGTGATGAAATGGATATTGACGGAATCCATAAATTTATAAAGATTTCAGATACTAACGGATTTGATCCTGTATTTCTCGTGAAATTATCTCTGACTGAAAATGAGGATGAACTGATGGGCTTGGCTGCGAACTTAGGGGCCTTGATTCTTGAGAATGTGGTACGAGGTTTAATTGTGCCTACCACTAATCAAAATGACCCTACGCTTGAGATGATCCTTTCATTGCTTCAGGCTGCGAGGGTGAAAACATATAAAGCCGATTTCATTTCATGTCCATCTTGTGGTCGAACTCACTTTGACCTTCAGACAGCAACAGCGAAGATCAAAATGAAAACAGAACACCTCAGGGGTGTCAAAATTGGGATAATGGGATGTGTGGTGAATGGTCCCGGGGAAATGGCTGATGCCGATTTCGGGTATGTTGGTTCCGGATTTGGAAAGATCAGTTTGTATAAGGGACAAAACTGTGTACGAAAAAATATTCCAGAGGAAAAAGCAGTGGATTATTTAATTGAACTAATACAGGAGCACGGGATGTGGCAGAATCGAACAGAGACTACTTAAGAAATATTGATTTCAGTGTGTTATGAATAGTCTAGAATTACACTACTTCTGCATTCGACCAAATAAGAGAATTGACCGTAGATCCTAAGCGGATCAACCAACTCAGATCAACTCTTTCGCAGTCCATCAATTACAAAATATGATTGCAAGGGGTAGCGGTTATGCCTGAATGTAAGTCCACTCCAATTATTGTATCCCTCTACAAATTCTCTTAACCACATCATCCTGTTAGCACTTTTGGAAAGTTTTGGGCTTTCTTGGGAATCTGCATAGACCTGTAGATCAGCTTCCAAAAAATTTCTTTCTTGGTGATCCAAGAGCCTTTGATTCAAAGCAATTCCGTCCAGTCTCATTAGTTTTTCTCAGTTCATACCCGTTTATTTATGTGGAACAAGACCTGATTTATTCATGTCAAGTCGATGAACTTCATACTTTTTGTTCAGGTTCGAACCTGTGCAAAGCATTTAATTGACTCTTTATCACTAGTTTTCTTCATGAATATCATCAACTATGATAGAAAATAATTGCTTTAATTGCAAATAATTATTTAAAGAATTCTGAGAATGATTTTAACAGAAAAGCCTCTATAATCTCCAGCAGATCGTCCAGAGCCAATTTAGATCCATGCCCCAATAACCTATAGTCTTCTCCATTGGATATTTTTTTTCAGATGGGAATCTCCAGTGGGCGGTCCATGTATTTGATTCCCATTTCAGGGACACGTTCTTAAATCTCAGAAGATCCCTAGGAATTTCGCCAAAGAAGCATTTATACAATGATTCTTTAGCTGAGAAGGTCAGCAGCAGTCTAATGGTGTGATTTTCTGGGTGGAGAGAATGTAAATCCTCTAATTCATCCTGAGTGCAAATATGCCTTTCAATTTTTAGATCTATGGTTCGGTTCGCTTTTTCTAAGTCTACACCCAAGCCAAGAATTGGTGGACTATTACTAACCACCGCAAGAGCTAATCCAGAAGAGTGTGATAAGCTGCCTGTAATACCTTCTGGCCAAACAGGAGTCTTTGTACGTTGGTCTCTCTCAATCCAAGTCGGTGGGTATCCCAATGAGCCCAGTGCGTCTTTAATTGAAAGGCGACCGAGCAGATATTCTTGGTTTCTCTTTTCAGAGAGACCAAAATTTACTTCAGGAAGTTTATCAGGAGGAAGATTATTGAGTAGGTGGAGTGAGGTGGTTGCGTATCTGAAGTGGCAATGCTGATTTTCTAGTAATTCAGAAAGCGAATTGAAGTCCAACTGTTGTTAATGTTCCAGTATAATCTTTATCTGTATCGACAGAATCAACACCTGGTTCTAGCGTGGACCAAGAATCTCCAGCATCTATTTTTGAA
>JAQWOT010000362.1 GCA_029245725.1 SAR324 cluster bacterium
GCCAAGCTGAAGCAATACCGGGGGATTGCCACCCGTTACGATCAGTGGGCCTGTGCTTTTCTAGGAGGTATCCACTGGATAGCGGGGGTCATTTGGCTAAATTGATCACAGGCCCTAGGTAAAACATCAACTAGTCGCAAAAAAGTCGTAATTAATCACGAAATTTGACTGTTGATGCAGGAATCGAAAGTCTATGCGTGAGTTAACTCTCTAACGCATGCAGCAGTTCTTTGCAGATGAACTCTAGGGCCTGGAACAGTTTTAAATATTAGGTGCCGGCATCAATCTGGAGGCAGCAGTGCTGATGCGGAGAATCCCATTCATTGCAGGCAGGTTAATTCCGAGTAACCGATACCATTAAGAATTGGAGACAGCAGTGTCAGAAGAACGTTTGTTGCGTAAGTCAGAGTACAGAATATTGTGAGAACGGATGCAGCAGGATCGGACATTCCTGCAGGAACGAAGTCAGGCCAACTCCATACCAGCATCAACAAATGGGATTCAGAGTGGAATTTTCAGGAAATCCGGGGAATCACTAATTAATTGAAAGATGTTATATCTGTATTTCAACACTCTCTTTTATACAGCTATTGATACTGTTCAATTTAAAAAAGCAATAAATTTTTCAGATTGATTACATAAATCACTCAATCTCAATTCAAGATTAAAAATAATTAAATGAATCAGAATTCATCAGGCTTTAAATCAGATAATATACCCACAATATCGCTTTGGTTATTAGCCTCAATAATGGGAACAGGATTTCTTGGTATTACAATTATCTCCCCAGCACTTGGAACAATTACATCATATTTCAAGACCAGCGAAGCAGATGCACAATTATTATTGTCTGGTTTTTTTCTATCCATGGCAATTGCTCAGTTACTTTATGGACCTCTTTCGGACCTCTATGGTAGGCGCCCATTTTTACTAATGGGCCTAATAATTTTCTCAATTGGGGGGCTATTGGCCAGCTTTTCTCAATCTATAGAAATGCTTGTTTCAGCGAGAATTATACAGGGCTTAGGAGCAGCTGCTATAGTCTCCCTTGTCAGGGTAATAATTAGTGATATCTATAATCGATTGGAAGGAGCTAGTGCTTTTGCTTTGATGAGTATGATAATGTCTATTGTCCCAATAATTAGCTTTGTATTTGGAGGGTTAATTTGTGATTTAATTGGCTGGCGAGGAACAATGTTCTTGATCTTTATTTCTGGTTTATTATTGCTAACAGTTGTGTTTTTAACTTTGCCTGAAACAAATTATAAAAAAAACGAATACTTCCAATTCATTACGGTTTTTAATGATTATATAATCCTAATAAAAAACAAAAACTTTATTGCTTTCATGGTATCGTCTTCAAGTTGTGCTGGAATTTTTTTTACTATGATTGGTTTTATATCTTTTGAATATAACAGGATAGGAGCGACAGCATCTGAAATAGGTTTCTGGTTTATGCTAAATCCTTGTGGCTACATATTGGGAAACTATATAACAAAGCGCTATGTTAGAAGATTTGGTATTGAACCAATGGCTCAATTAGGTGGATGTATGTGCTTGGTTTCAGTGATGTCTCTGCTTCTGCCTTGGAGTCTTGATTTAAATTACCCATTTATACTCGGCTTGTCCGGAATGTTACTAGGCTTTGCATCCGGGTTTGTAATTGCTAATACAACTATTGGTGCAATGTCATCAGCTGGGGATTCTAGTGGAAATGCTTCAGGAATTGTCGGAGCAGCCCAAATGGGGTTTGGTATTTTAGGTGGTGCTATTGTGGTAAATATTGGTGGATATGATCATTTTGAAAGAGGCGTATTGGTATTGATAGCGCTATCAAGTATATCGATAGTATTTTCAACTATTTCTAGAGGACTCAAAAAAACCTAATGCTCTAGGAAAGGAAATTTTTTCAATGAAAAAAGTACTTAGAACCCGTAATGAAAAAGGTGAAATCCCAAAACAATTAGGAAAATGAAACGAATTGGTAAGCAGTGGTTGGCTCTACCATCTTAGAAATCAAAGCCAGAATACCAGCATAAGGAGAGAGAATAACGAAAGGGGATGCTCAGAATCGCCCTCAAGCTCCTTTTACTTACTCAGAGTTGACTACGTTTTGTCGATTCTTTGCCTCCAATCTCTTTTGTGCTCTAGCCTTTAGGGCCTTCAGGTGTTCCTCCTGAATGTTGTCCTTGTTGACAGTCAGATGCCGCTGTACCCGTTCGCTGAACATCACCGGATAAAAGGCGACTGGCAACCCACTTTCTTCCGTCAATGGCAACCCTCATCAGAGGGCAACTCCCCATTCTCCAGGCGTACAATCATCTGCCCAAACATGGTAGCGTGGTGAAAAGCACACTCCTGAAAAGCAGTCAGGTAGAGTCGGTAATTTTCCTCGTTCTTGTTAATTAGTCATCCGGAGACATCGGTTCTGTTTTCTTGGATTCCTTTTGATTCTCAGCTAAAGATAGATCTGAACTTATAGAACTTTGATAATTTAAATTATTTAAAATGTTTAGAAAGTGAGGATAGGTGAAGTCACAATTAACAGGTTAATGGCATCTGCTCCAGCAGTGAGATTTCATCAGATCCCACGTCTCAGCAGATTGATTAGAGATTCTTCAACTGAGACTATTCATTCAGTTTCCGATCAAAATCCTTTTCTAGGTAGTCCTGAAAATCAATGTTCTCTTCGACATCTACTTGGTTGCCTGAAACAGCTACGACCTTAACTTTCTTGCCGACAGGCACTTCCACCTCACATGACCTTACGTTCCAAACATCTGCATTGATTTTGACTTTGCCAGTCCCCTTTTGATTGTCAATCGCCTCTACAAGAACCCCTTCCGTCCCAATCAATCCCTCCACTCCGGATTTATACTTTTGCTGATTTTCACCGCTGAAAGATTTCTTGATCCCGATAAATAAGATCATACTTAGTACTGGCCAAATTCCCAATACTGACCAATTGTCAACAAAATAGCTAACCAGGGCGGTGGCAAGGGCTGCTAAGCCCAAGGGCATCCAGAACATCATCGGCAAAACGAATTCTAGTCCAACCAGCCCTAGCCCAGCGAGGAACAAAATCAACCAAATTTCCATCAGCTTTTCGACTGATTGAACAGATCTCCTAAATTACCAAACGCCGCCATCGATTTGGATGCATCGTACGGAAGATAGACCTTATCCCCCTCACCATGCGTAAATTTCTCATAGGCATCAATGTAAGATTTAGAGATCATGTAGTTCGTAGCTAGTTTGAGATCTCCTCCGAGGGACTCTGCAATTTTTTTGATGGCTTCCTTTTCTGCAGAAGACATGATTTCGAGGGCTTGTGCGGCACCATTGGCTCTTGAGATGGCAGCCTCTCTCTGGCCCTCTGCAGTTTGAATTAAAGACTCTTTTTCACCCGTGGCTTGGTTGATCATTTCTTGTCTCTCACCTTCAGATCTTGCAATTCGAGATTCCTTATCACCCTCTGCAGACAACACCACGGCGCGTCTCTCACGCTCGGCCTGCATCTGCTTTTCCATGGCTTCCAACACTGCCTGGGGAGGTGAAACATTGGCTAACTCCACGCGGTTTACCAAGACCCCCCATTTGTTTGTTACGTCATCAAGAACGATCTTAAGGCTGGAGTTGATTTTATCCCTGGAAGCCAGAGTTTCGTCCAAATCAAATTCACCAATCAGTGACCTCAGGGTTGTTTGGGTAAGTTGACTGATCGCTAAAGGTAGATCGTTGATCTCATAAACGGCTTTTTCGGGATCGGTAATCTGCATGTAGACCGCGGCATCAATTTCAAGGGATACATTGTCTTTGGTGATCGTAGTCTGTGCTGGAATGTCCAGCACTCTTTCCCTCATATCGATTCTCTCTAACTCTTCATCCCGCCAATTGATTTTACGAATCTGTTCGATGACCGGAAGTTTGAAATGAAGTCCAGATTTCATAGTTCTATTAAAGGACCCTAGCCTTTCAATCATCATTACTTCACTTTGCCGCACAATTTTCACCATGTTTTTCATGAATAAGAAGATCATGAATATGATGATGAGCGTGGAGAAGCTAGGAAAGGCATCTAGCAAAGTGTAGATGAGTTCTTCTTCCATGGTTGAGTCTCCTCAAATTAAGAATTATGAACCGCGCACGCTGGCGTCAACGGGTACAGTGCGGTTCCTAAATTGGATTTTGGTGCTTCAACGAGATTTTTCTTCTAATTGGTAGAAGGGCAGTTCTGAATTATTACGTGGATGAAGTCAAGATCCGGAAGCTCACTCTTAGATCCAAACATCATTCTCCGCTGTCAACACTCCCCCAGCCTCTCCCGTGTTGACGACACCCCTTGGTTCTACCAACAATACCTTGCACTCGTTCTCGGCGAAAGGCTTGTGTTCTTTGCCCCGTGGAACCACGAACATGTCTCCCTCACTCAAGTGGACTGTCTGATCCTTGAACACAATGCTCATCGATCCCTCCAGGACAATGAAGGTCTCGTCTGTATCTGAATGGTGGTGCCAGGTAAACTCGCCTTGGATCTTCACCAACTTGAATTGGTAGTCATTCATCTCCGCAATGACTTTTGGAGACCAGTGCTCTGAAATGAGGTTTAGTTTTGCTTGGAAATTGATCGGCCGGCTCACGTTCTCACTCTCTACAACTTATGAATGACGTGCCGCACCACGCCCCAAATTTGGAAGTCATCGTCCACAGAGACTGGGATGCTGGGATAGTCTGGATTTTCTGGCTGAAGTTCAAAACACTCCCGAGTCTGGACGAGGCGCTTGAGCGTGAATTCCCCGTTGAGGGAGACAATCACTACCTTCCCATTGGGTTTTTTCTTCGAGCGATCCACGATCAGCAAGGCCCCATCATGAATTCCAGCACCCACCATTGAGTCGCCACTTGCCCGGACAAAGAAGACGTTGTTTGGATCAGTTACGAGGTACTGGTGCAGGTTGAGGTAGCCATCGTAGTAGTCCTGGGCTGGACTAGGAAAGCCTGCGGAGACCATCGATTCAAACATCGGTCGCTGGTACTCTTCTGCGAGAGGTATCTGTACGGGAAAAACAAAGGTGAATGGGAGTGGGTTCATGTGCATGGTTTTTACTTTGATTACGTGATCAACAGTTTCTGGACGTTCTCTCTCTCAGGACGATCTTCCCCTTTCCTTTTCAAATCCCGCAGTTCATAGGCATACGCCCAAAACTTACGGTAGTCCTGTTTCGTAAGTCGGAGGTTCCCATTCTCATCATGCAGGACCTGATCGAGACTCTTTCCTAAATCAGTCGCTCGGTCATCAAACCAACTCTGCCACGCTGCGCTGTAGTCTACATAATCAAGACCGGCTTTCTTGTGCAGTAGTCGCCAGATCACCACTTCGCACTGACGCAATCTCGTTCGATCCTGTTGCGTTAGCTTTTTCATTTTGTTTCCCAGTCTAGAATTACTCTCTTCACATTGTTCATCCGGCGGGCAACCTTAACCTTTCTGTGGAATTCAGGGTTCCTGTATGCCTTTTTGAAAGATTGTGCGCTTTGAGAAACAGGGTAATATGTCATTGGAAGTCTTAATAGTTGGACGTGAAGCCCACCCGACAGCGGTTATTTCATGGAAGATTTGTTTGAGTGCCATGGGACCAGACAGTACGCCAAAAAGAGTTGATCTGCTACTCATTTAGCAGAATTTGTCGAGGGTGGGCTACTCGATAATGGAAACCATCCAAACCAAAACTAATCAAGATCGAATCGAATCCCATTACGAGTATATCATTTTTTGAGGAGAACCCATTGAGTGAAAACCGCCAGATCGTTTCAACCGCAACCCGTCAGGGTGAGCTGATTTTATCAATCGTTCAAAACGAGATACCTACACCAAGTGATGATGAGGTAGTGGTAAAAATAGAGGCAGCCCCCATTAATCCATCAGACATGTTTCCCTTGTTGGCTTTTGCTGATTATTCACAGGGCAAGCTGATGCTGGATGATCAACAGCAAAAGATGGTGGCACCGATCTCAGAGCAATTTCTAGACGCCATCCGCTCTCGTCTTGACCAGATCCTGCCTGTTGGCAATGAGGGCGCAGGTCGGGTCGTGACTGCAGGTGTCAATGCCAAACACTTGGAAGGAAAACTCGTCTCGCTCGTATCTGGCCAATGCTATCAGCAATTTGTCAGAGTGCCTGCTGCGATGTGCCTTGTTCACAAAGAGGACACTACGGCGGAAGAGGCAGCTTCCTCTTTCGTAAACCCAATCACTGCCTTGTGCTTTATCGAAACGTTGAAAAAAGAAGACCACAAAGCGATAGTGCACACTGCTGCGGCTTCCAATCTAGGCCAAATGCTCTTGAAGCTCTGCCTACAGGAAAACATTGATCTGATCTGTGTTGTTCGCTCAGTAGAACAGGCACAACTTCTAAGAACATTGGGAGCAAAATATATCATCAATTCGACGGACGAGGACTTCAAAGAACAGTTAGTGGATGCAATGGCAGAAACTGGAGCCACCCTAGCTTTCGATGCAATTGGTGGTGGTCGAATGGTGGACACCCTACTTTCCTCGATGGAGCATGCCTTGAGCCGCAATGCCTCTGGTCTGAACACCTATGGTGCTGAACAACACAAGCAGGTTTATATCTACGGAAGGCTAACGCGCGGTCCTATTACCCTGGGACAAAACTATGGCATGTATTGGGGAGTTGGGGGCTGGCTTGTGATGCCGGTTCTTAAGAAATTAGGGCCAAAGCGCGCTGCGGAGTTGCAAGCTAGAGTGGTCAATGAGATCAAGACCACATTTGCTAGCCACATCACCGATGAGTTGAGTCTGCTTGAAGCAATTGATCCAGCGAACATCGCTCGCTATTTTCCCAAAAAAACTGGAGAGAAGCATCTGATCAAACCCCAGAAGGGACTGTAACAGATCCTAATTTGCTGCTTCTCAATGCTGGCATGAGTGAATGAATTGCTCTGGTGGTCGGAATAGCGTGAAGATGCAGTAGTCTGGATTAGTAGCAAAAAAACGAGCAGAGCAATTCGGGCGTAACTACTCTCCAGCGGCTAGGTATGATCTGTTGCTCAAGATTCTACTAGATCTGGGGCACTTCCAGGACTGTTTCCAATAGGCCCAGGCCAGCTAGAATGGCAATAATCAAGAAAAGCCAAATGAATAGGTTTCTTCCATCATTCACGGCAAGCTCATCAATTTGGAGGATTTGTTAATCTTAGGGAAGTCTCTGTAGAGACCTCCCAACGAAGATTCACAGTGAAGTGCGGGAAGTAAAAAGATGAGAAAACTTCCCGCATTTGGAGCTCACGAACCAGTTTTGTGAGAGGATCAGTGAGCAAGAGACTCTTTGAACAGCTTGGCCACTGTATTCAGAGTGTATCGCTTGGAGCCTCAGAAAACGATTTATAGGGTTGCTAATTCTAAGTTTCAAGTAATGTTTGAATATATACACTCTATGGTAGAATGCAGAGAATAACTGGTGTGTTCAACGTAATTTGATCATTTTCAACAGCAATATCGTTTCACATCAGCATTCCCGGCGAAGCTTCGCGAAAGACTGACTCGGCACGCTAGAATGAATTCCTGTACGATCTTGCCTTAGTTTTGAGTGAGAGCAAGCTGTTGCAGCAGGAGTTCAAAAGGCACAGGTGTATCTAGTTCAATCACTTTTGCCTGAAGCTCAGGATACTGCTCGAAGTATCCACAAAGTTCTCGGCGTTTAGCTAAGAAGTTCTGGAGCATGTACAAAAGAATCGAATCCTTGCTGAAGAAACTCTGTCGCAGAGATTCTCGATTTCCTGAGAAAATCACTTCCCTTGTCCACGCTCTCCGAATCGTTCGCCTAAGCAGTTGGCTAAAGACACGAGCAAAGGGATAATTCAGCCAAATGATATGTGTGACTCTTTGCCAAATCAGCATTTTGGCAGAGGCCCCATGCCCGTCAATTACCCAACTATCCTCAGCAATTGCAGCTGCTACCAGTTCGCAAAACTCCTCTGATTTGCGCAGCGTCCAGTTTTCTTGCCAATACATTTCATCGATTTTGAAGTATTGGATTGCGTACTGCTCACTCAATTGCTGAGCGAGTGTACTTTTGCCACAACCACTGATACCAATGATTGCAATGCGCAAGGCTGGCAGCATTCTTCTGGTCCTAGCTGATTCATGAGGGGCCCCCCTAAGGCTCTGTATTGGTTGTCTCCTCCTGCTCTACTTTAAATCATCCTAGTTGAGTATCAACTATTCAATAGGAGAGCATTTGTCTGGATTCAACAAGAGGAGTCGCTAAAAGGCAGCATTCAGACCGAAGGACTCCTCACATTTCCCACCTAATTTCTTGCTTCTCAGCTGAACCACTCCCTTCGGAAATTTCACTGACAAATTCACGATCAAATCTATCCAATATAGGTTCTGTGCTGGAGATCAGATCAGTACCTTCTTCCTGCTGATCGATCTGGAGATCAAGCTGGCTCAATTTCTGCTGGGTTTACCTGATGATAAGATAGGCCGCTTCCATTCTTCATTTCTTTCAGGGAGGTCAGATGACATGGCAGAATCGTTTTTCAGGAGTTTTCCGCACCAAGAATTCTAGTGGTTCCAGCGATCCAATCGAGCCAACTGAACAAGAAAATTACCGCCTGATTCTCTTGGGCATGCAGAAGGTGCATGGACATCTCTTTCAGTTGAGCGAACCAAAAAAGTCTAATTGATGGAATGGGACATGGAGTCCCTTGATTCATGCTTCGAACACTGCCTCTCAAGGATTTCTGCGTTCGTCAAACTCCTTTAGCATTTCCTTCACTTCGACGAGCTTGCGTTCCAACTCTTCCCGCTTATGCCAATCTTTAATCTCCTCTGCCGAAAGAATTCCGGTCTTGAGTTCCAACATGCGATCCAGCAAATCAAAGCGATCCACGAACAATTACTCCCTCGCTACTAGCCAATGTGGTCGTTATTTCGACCAAAAATGGTTTTCATAGGTTCTTCTCCTTTGGTTGAGATGATTGATCAAGCCAAGTAAGCTCGATAAATGGACGGCCTCAGGCGGCAAAAGTTGTTCAACTGTCCGGACAGCTGGAACAAAGAAGGCGATACCCGGTAATTGAACACTCGATAGAGGTGGTACTGCTCACGATTTCTCTCAGAGAACAGCAACTCATTAGCAGTCACGAAGAATGGGGTCAGCTTGCCATACTTGGTAGTCTTCACCTCAATGAAACGTTCCTTACCATCCTGCTCAAAAGAGCGGATGTCGTAGCCAGCGTTGGGTCCAAGCGTTTCGGAAACCTGCTCCACAGAGTCCAGCAAATCCATTCGACCCATCGTCCGTAACCGTGCCTTTTCATAGGCCATCACTAGTTTTTCTCCCGCATCTCCCAACTGTTGATTGCTTGCTTCCAACTCCAGGTAATTGATACCAACCCACTCCTCTGCGTCATTTGGTGAGAGCAGTGGCAAGGAAGAATTCTTGGGGGCACTCTCCATTATCTCCAGCAGTTGCTGCATCATCCGTGGTTTGGGGACTGTCAGCGTGTCCTGCAAAAAAAGCTGGTTGAATTCAGGATTTTGCTGAAGAAACCCCCGAATCACTGCTGGGACAAGTTCTTTCTGGTAGTTGTAAAGCGGCTTGTATCCACTGATACTCGGCAATCCGAGTTCGATCAGTGCGGCGCTGATGTTCTGGTACATCAACTCAATTTCATATTCTATTCGCAAATTGAGACGGCTAACCAGCTTTTTACAGTGATCTACTTTATTATAGAATTTCCCCAACATCTCGCTTCGGAGCATCGAGAAATAGTCTTCCACGATGATTTCTATTTCGGTGTGCGTCCATGTCCGGTGCATTGGATGCCTGGCCTGTGTCGAGATTGTGATAGTGAGGAAAAAGTTAGTTCCTAACAGAACATAGGTGGGAGAAGAGAATTAATTTTTCCGCTGGGGAGAGCACCTTAACA
>JAQWOT010000363.1 GCA_029245725.1 SAR324 cluster bacterium
ACCAAGCTCGGAGATTAAACATTCGGTTCAAGGATTCTGATGGGAAGAATCAATTTGTTCATATGCTCAATGGCACTGCTATCGCGGTTTCCAGAACATTGATTGCTCTCATTGAAAATGGGCAGCAGGCTGATGGGTCGATCACGCTTCCAAAATGTCTTGGTTTACCAGATATCCCCGCACCCGCTTCAAAATGAAAATTTCACATGAATTGATTCCGGTTACAGGTTTTCGTTTTGGTGGGGTGAATATTGGCCTGAAAAACGAGAGTCTCGATTTTGGTGGAATCGTTGCGAATAGTCCATGTGCTGCTGCTGCAGTGTTCACCAAAAACAATTTTCCAGGTGCCCCTGTGATTGTGGGCCGGGAACATGTCGCTGATGGAAAACTTCAGGCGATTGTCGTGAACTCCAAGAACGCAAATGTTGCAACGGGAACTGCTGGCATAGAGGCATCTCGAAATACTTGTCGTTGGCTGGGGGAGGAATTGAATATTTCACCTGGAATGATTTTGCCCTCTTCAACGGGTGTAATTGGACGCCCACTTGATACAACAAAAATCAGAACTGGTTGTAAGATATTGGCTAGCCAACTTGGTGAAGAGGTTCCATATAGTGAGCGATTTGCCAAAGCCATTATGACTACGGATCATCATCCAAAATTTGCTCATGTTGTTCTCGAAGATGGAACGAAAATTCTCGGTATTGCAAAAGGTGCGGGGATGGTTGAACCAAATATGGCTACAATGCTCTCATACATTGTCACCGATGGAGACTTGCAGTCGAATGAATTAAGGACGGCACTTGATCAAGCAGTGAATCAGAGTTTCAACCGAATTTCGATCGATACAGATACCTCAACAAGCGATACCGTTGTTTTATTGAGTGCAGGTCATAAGAAAACTGATCGAAAAGACTTTCAAGTTGCTCTCATTGACCTTTGTTGCGATTTGGCGAAGAAGATTGTCCAAGACGGAGAAGGGGCCACAAAGTTGATTGAATTGAAGATCAGTGGGGCCCAAAATGAAAAATCTGCACTTCTGTTTGCGAAATCAGTAATTAACTCACCTTTGGTCAAAACTGCAATTTATGGAGCAGATCCGAATTGGGGTCGATTCGTCATGGCAATTGGGAAGGTTTTTGATTTCCCAATTCCGTTGGAGAACTTAAAAATTTATTTTGGTAAGGGTTCAACAAGATTTTGTCTGGATGTGGAGCACTCTGAAGATCTGGCTCTAGTTGAAGCCTTACGGACAATGCTTCAAGCAAAGGAATTGTTCATTGAGATTGAACTTGGAATGGGAACATCTACAGAAAGAGTTTGGGGGTGCGATTTGTCGGAGGGCTATGTTGCTGAGAATGCTTACTACACAACCTAATTATTCATGATGAAAAGAGATTTACTTAGTCTCCGAGATTGGAACCAACAAGAGCTTTTAGATTGTTTAAGCCTGGCTGCAGAATTGAAAGCTGCAGGTCCCATGGGTTCCTACAGTAAGGAATTAGCAGGAAGGAGTTATGCCCTGATTTTCCATAAGAATTCGCTTCGAACCAGGGTCTCATTTGAGGTGGGTATCAGTCAATTGGGTGGAAGTAGTATGAACTTGACTGATCAGGACTTTAAACTTGGTGAGCGAGAATCGGTTGCTGATACAGCCAAGGTCTTATCGAGGTACGTTGATGGAATTTTGATTAGAACTTACTCGCATACTCTTGTTAAGGAATTGGGAGAGAATGCATCAGTCCCTGTGGTCAATATGCTCACAAATTTTTGCCATCCGTGCCAAATATTGGCTGATGTGATGACCATACAAGAACATTTCAAAGATCTCTCAGAAACTCCGATCTGTTACTTGGGAGATGGAAACAACATTGTTCACAGTTGGTTAAATTTTGCTTCAAGAGTTCCCATTAAGTTCACTATCGGGACGACTGAGACAACCTTACCAGATATGGAATTGGTAGAGTATTCCAAGAAACAAGGTGTTTCAGAAGTGAAGGTAATCAATGATCCTGTTGAAGCAGTTCGGGACGCAAAGATTTTATACACAGATGTCTGGGCCAGCATGGGAGAAAAAGAGAAGGCTGAAGAAAGGAGAAAACTTTTGATGCCATATCAGATCAATTCCCATATCCTTTCAAAAGCGGCTCCTGGAGTGAAGATCATGCACTGTTTACCTGCTGAACGTGGATGGGAAGTTACTTCAGAAGTGTTGGACAGTCCTCAATCCATCGTCTTGGATCAAGCAGAAAACAGGCTTCATGCCCAAAAGGCGATTCTTTTGATGTTGGATCGCTGGTTCAGGAGTTGAAATTTAGATAGAGATGTTACCCCGATTCAAATCAACGACTACACCCCATAAATTTAATGACAAATTCTGCCAAACTTCATTTGCCTGGTCAGGAACCGTTAGAGATACCAATCCTCACGGGCTCTGAAAACGAAAAGGCTCTGGATATATCTTCATTACGAGCTAAGTCAGGATATATCACTCTGGACCCTGGGTTCGTAAACACTGGAGCATGCTCAAGCTCCATTACATATCTTGATGGTGAAAAGGGAATCCTCAGATACAGGGGGTATCGTATTGAGGAACTAGCCCAGAAATCCACATTTATAGAAGTAGCTTATCTGTTGATTCATGGTAATTTGCCGGATCAATCACAGTTGACTGAGTTTTCTAGAAAATTATCGAATCATTCGATGATTCATGAGGATATGAGGCATTTTTACGATGGGTTTTCGAGTACGGCTCATCCTATGGTTTCGCTCTCAGCCATGGTTGCTTCACTCTCTGCTTATTATTCTGAAGCTTCCGGTCGCGCATCAGTTAAGGATCTACATATCAACTCCGCTCGAATTATGGCCAAAGTTCGGACGATTGCTGCTTTCTCATACAAAAAATCAATTGGCCAACCCTTCGTATATCCACTCGACAGTCTTCCCTATTGCGCTAATTTTCTAAACATGATGTTTTCAGTGCCAGCTCAACCATATGAGGTTGATGAGGATCATGTCAAAGCGATGGATCTATTGTTGATATTACATGCAGATCATGAACAGAATTGTTCAGCTTCGACCGTACGTGTTGTGGGATCAAGTCAGGCCAATGTCTATGCTTCTGTTGCTTCAGGTATTTTGGCATTATGGGGCCCATTACATGGTGGGGCCAATCAACAAGTTCTTGATATGCTTATGCAAATTCATCAGCAGGGTGGAGACATTGATAGCTTTGTGAAGAGAGCCAAGGATCCAAATGACTCCTTCAGATTGATGGGTTTTGGCCACAGAGTTTACAAAAACTATGATCCCAGAGCCAAAATTATTAAGGAACATTGTGACCGGATTTTAAGTAAGCTCGGCGTGAAAGATCCACTACTTGAAATTGCCAAAAGACTTGAAGAGCGAGCTTTATCTGACAGCTATTTTGTCGAAAGAAAGCTCTATCCAAACATTGATTTCTACAGTGGTATTATCTACCGGGCAATTGGTCTTCCAAGTAATATGTTCACAGTGATGTTCGCATTGGGACGCATTCCAGGGTGGATTGCACAGTGGAAGGAGATGCATGAAGATTCTCAAACAAGAATTGCTAGACCAAGACAGATTTACATTGGCGAAAACGCCAGAAATTATGTCCCAATCAATCAACGCTGATTAAGGGATAATTTACTAAACCCCTTGAAATTAGGAGTATCGATGTCACCAAAAAAACGAACCAAAGCCATACGAAAAAATAAGCATACAGCCAACAAAGATAATTTGAAAAAAAATGAGAAGAGAATTCGTGAGAATATCACAGTTTTGCAGGTTCTCGATGCATCTGAAACTAAAGCTGAAGTCAGCGAAGAGTGAGTGAGTCACTTAATTCTTTGTTAAAAGAGCCCAAAAAGGTTCAAGAAGTTCAAAAAACGTTAAGGAATCCATCCACTCTCTCTGCACTCTATGAGGCTTGGCGAAAAGGAACCCTCAATGTCGAACGCACGTGGGGAAAAACTGGTTCACCAAGCCAAATTGTCATCTACAAACCCGACTCGTGTCTCCTCCCAGATGACATACTACAAATCACTGATACAACATCTGAAAAGGAAAATAACTTTACCTTCGTTACCTGGAATATAAATTCGATCCGAAGTCGATTGGAGTTGCTATTGGACTGGTTGGCTGAAAAGCAACCGGATTTGGTGGCATTGCAGGAAACAAAGGTGGAGGATGTTAATTTTCCAATTTTTGATCTTCAGCAAGCGGGATATCATTCTGTATTCAGTGGTCAAAAAAGCTATAACGGGGTTGCCTTCTTATCCAAAGAGGTCCCAGATAATATTCGTGTTGGTTTCCGAAATGGGTATGATCCTGAAAACTGTCGATTGATCAGCGTTCAATTGAGAGGGATCTGGTTCATCAACGTATATCTACCCCAAGGACAATCAGTAACTTCAGAAAAATTCACCTACAAATTAGAATTTCTGGAACAGTTGACTGTTGAGTTGTCAGAATATCCAAGTGAAAAACTAATCGTCCTCGGTGATTTAAATATTGCTCCTGAAGAAATTGATGTGCCCGATCCAACTGCAATGAAGTACATGGTTAGTTTCAGACCAGAGGAAAGAGCGGCATTCCAACAACTTCTGGCTCTAGGATTGCACGATGTGTTTAGAAAATTTAATAAGGAGCCTAATCATTATAGTTGGTGGGATTACCGGACCAGAGGGTTTGAGAGGAATGATGGAATGAGAATTGATCACATATTGTCATCTAAGGATTTACTTGATCAAACTACCCAGAGCTACATTGATCTTGAAAATCGTTCCAAAGTTAAACCCTCGGACCATGCTCCTGTTTTCGGCTGTTACACGAAAAGTGAGTAAAAGTATGATGGCTTTACAATGGCGTAAAACTCTCATTATTAGTCTGTTTCTTGCATCTGTAAACATAAATTGTTTTGCATCAACGAGAAATGATCCCCCTTCTTCAACAGCAATTATGGTCGATGTCCCAGTCAGAATCTTGGGGGTGGGTTTAACGGTTGTCTCAAGTGCTATATTTATTGTAGCAAGCCCATTTGCTCTAATTTCAGGCAGCCTTGAAGAAACTTGGAATGCACTGGTCATTGAGCCCTTAGAGTTCACCTTCACAAGACCTATGGGAAAGTTTGATGATTGGAAAACGAATCCCACCACGGAGACAGTATCTTTGGAATTGGAGAATTGATGAGAAAATTCTTAACATCTTTACCACTGATGCTGGCCCTGATGTTGTGGACAGTTCCAGCAAAAGCAGACTTGTTGTCTGTTCACGCTGACATACCTCTGACCTTCAGCCCATCCCAAGAAGGTGCAGACACTCCGGATTCAATTTCAGGTGCTCGTGTAGGTCTCAGTTTGTTCATACTCCCGCTGGGAATTGCATATGAGTCCTATGAAGTATCCTACTCAAGCGACTCTCTAGATTCTAAAGATACTTATCAAATCGCTAGCGTGTTTGTGAATCTTCCAGTTCCAGTGATTAACATTGCATTGGGAGTTGGTGCAGGGATGGTTACAGGAGAAGGTGAAAAAAAAGATAATACTAAACTTACAGCAGATGATTCGGCAGCAACAAGTTTCTTTGCAACACTAGGCTACCCAATACTTCCGCTTTTTGATGTCCACGTTGGCTATCAGGTTATTAATGCAAACAAGGTGGATGTTAAGGATTCGAGTGGTGGGCTTGAATATGAAAATGATCCATCAGGTACTGTCTGGACGGCTGGCATCAAAGTTGGCTTCTGAATATTGAATTGAAAATGATAACTAAAATCAAAATTTTAGCTGTACTCTTTTTCGTTGGATTTGGTACGGGAATCGCCCAGGCTCAATTCTTCGGGTTTAGCGTGGACACTGCAGTGGACTATACAGTGGCGCCGGATAAAGTTACAGGTGGAACCTTAGGGATTATACACCCCATTGGTTTTGTCCCAAACTTTGGATATACCCAGGTGAAATTCAAGGAAGAATCAATGGATGTTTCTTCAACTGTTCAGTTGAACACTGATGTAACGATCACTTCCTATAATATTTTTTTCAATGTGCCCTTCCCTGTGGTCGCAGTTTCCCTAGGTGCTGGTGTTGGAGAGGTGAAGGTGGAATCTTCATTAACAGGATATGGGAATAAACCATCCGTTTCAAAACCGGTGATTGAAGGTTTTACAAGAATAGGCTTACCGTTTTGGAACTTTATAGAATTTCACCTTGGTATTCACGCCATCAAAGTTGCTTCAAAAATAGATGCTGGAGATTCTTGGTCCACGATAGAACCAGGTGTTGATTCTGTCGATACAGATAAAGATTACACTGGAACATTAACTACAGTTGGACTTCAATTCGCTTTCTGAATTACTAGAAGATCATCATTTCCGCTTCAGACACGCAATCACCTCACTCCACCTACTCAATAATCTTCCTCCTGATAAACT
>JAQWOT010000364.1 GCA_029245725.1 SAR324 cluster bacterium
GCTTTAGCGGTTGTGGGTATCAAACGCTTCCCATTTGTAGCGTTTTCTGTAATCGAACGGACATGAATTTTCGCTAAATCTCTAACATCTGACACTGGCAACCCGATTGGAGGAATCATTGCCATTTTGTAATGGCCAGTCAACATTTTGGATATAAATTGCATAGACTGACCATCAATATTCCCTGTCAGAGTTGGGCCCATTACGACTCCTGGACAAATAGCTACTAATTCTATCTTCTCACTTTCTGATATATTCTTAACAAACTCCCATGCAGCTTTCTCAGCGAGAGTTTTACTTTTCATATAAGTGTTTATATTGCTTGAGTTCTCATCAGTCCAACTTCTACTATCTATAGTTCCAGTGTCCTCATTACTGTCCAAAACTTTGCCCATCATTGCGACAATGCTAGAAGTAAGAATAACCTTCTTCACTTTTGCTTTTTGGGCAGATTTTAGTACTCGTAATGTACCTTCACATGCAGGTTTAATATATTCACTTTCATTAGTTGGTTCCCTAACAAAATAGGGTGAAGCGACATGTAGTACAGATTCACAACCCTCAACAGCATTATCCCAACCTTCATCACTAAGTAAGTTGAGCTTAACGAATTCTAAATTTTCACCAGAATCTATTTCTTTTTTTATACCATTGATAACTTCATCTTTTTTCTCTAAATCCCGAAGACTTCCTTTGACGTAGTATCCTTCTTTCAACAGCTCAACTGCGCAGTGTTGTCCTATATAACCAGAAATTCCTGTAACTAACACTTTTTTCATCTTTGTTTTTTTTCTTATTTTTGGTGCTTCAAATTCTTTGATTAAGAGTGATTTTAGCTATGATAAATTACAGGCTTATTTTGTTCTGGGCATATTATTTTTTCCTCAAGATTTAGAACTTTTTCCGTTAAATAAAAAGAATTATGACTGATTTGCAGTGGCAACTCAGAACAGTTTATTTGTTGAACTTTATAACCTGATTAACGTGAGTTTTGGATAACTTGGGAGGCTACTGACATCCTGTGAGAGAAATGATCTTGCCTCCACTCACCTCAGGAGACTCCGATGGATTTGACCACCGTGTTTCGTGGCATTGGTGATTTTTGAAGCCAGCTCTCTCTCGAAGTCCCCTCTGGCATTTTGCCCCCACCTGCTCCCAAACGCCAGCGCCCCACAGGCCTAAGCTTAAGCGGGGGATCTTGACGGTTCTGGTTATGTTCCACCACTCTGGGGGACTGCACAACTTCAAGGGCTATCATACGCAGAGGGTGATCCCTTACTGGAATTGTGAGTTTCCCCAAGCACCAAGTTACACTTGCTTCATCCAACTTCCCCCTCGAAGTCTGTGCCTCTTTTGCACTACTTGGTAAGCCCTCGTGGTCAGGTCAGCGGAATCATTTTCGTTGACTCAACCTCTGTCAAAGATTGCCACAATGCTCGCATCCGTGCTCACAAGATCTTCAACGGCTTTGCCAAGAAAGGGAAATCCGCTGTAGGTGGTTCTTCGGATTCAAAATACACCTGATCATCAACTACCGTGGCGACCTGCTGGAAGTTCGCTTAACTCCTGGTACCGCAGTCCGATCAATGCCTTTGTGCATCTGCTCACTGGCTTTACCGCTTAAATTTGGTAGGAAAAGCGGCCAGAGCTCTTTTGGACTAAGAAAGATTGGGGAATCCTCAATCAACTCAACTCTCACCAAAAACCGTTGCTGGCATAGCTTATTTAAAACCCATGTTAACTAACGTTAACTCTTTCTTGAAAGCTTTCAACATAAAAAACCAGTTAGTATAAAATAAATGATAAGCTTACAAAGCTTTTGAGAGGACGCCCAAAAAAGGTTGAACACCAAAATGTTGTTGAGATTGCCATGCACCTTTTATGTTGCAGAGCTATCTGATCGCAGGATTGGTGATCACTCTTTTGATGATCTTGGTTTTGGGATGGCTACAGTTGGGCTTGATCAGCATTATCCCAAATTTTCTGCCAATTGTCCTAGGATTGGGAGTGACGCACTGGGTAGAACTGCCACTGGATCTGAGGTCAATTTTGGTCGGAAGCATTGCCCTCGGGTTGGCGGTGGACGATACGATTCATTTCTTTCACAACTTTCAGCGTTATTTGCAAAAGACTGGTAATCCGGAAGAAGCGGTTCTTCGTACGCTCAATACCACTGGTAGGACACTTCTCTTCACTAGCGTAGTACTCTCGATTGGCTTCTTCAGCTACACTATTTCTGAAATGAACAACCTGTTCTCTTTCGGATTGATCACTGGGTTGACAATTCTCTTTGCTTTTCTAGCGGATTTGGTGGTTGAACCGGCTTTGATGAGCCTGCTCCATTCAAAAAAGTAGAAGAAATTAAACACGGAAATTCTAATCACTCAGTAATTTTATCATCAAATTAGTAATTCCTAGCTAATTTTATAAATAAAATAATTATTTCAGTATTTTGAAATATTAATCACTTGGCAGAATTATTGGAGAGATAGCAGGATTCACAATTCATTGAGTGCATATCTAGCCCTCATCTTTTCTTCTCTCCCAAAAGATTCGTCATGCAAAAGTGGAAAAAATCTGTCGATCACAACATGGAACGCTGGGGATACCTAGTTGTACGCTACCGTTGGTTGGTGATTGCACTGTCCTTACTGGTAGTTGGAGGTTTTGCCTCGCAAATGCGCCACCTCTATTTCGATGCTTCCAATGAAGCTTTCTTCAAAGGCGATGATCCCATCCTTGTCAATTACAACTCTTTCCGTGATCAGTTTGGGAGAGACGATCTAATTCTGGTTGGAATCGACACCCCAGAGGTCTTCAATGCAGAGTTTCTGAGAAAACTCCAAGCGATGCAGGATGATCTGGAGCGGGAAGTTCCCCATATTCGTGAAGTCAACAGTCTGCTCACTGTCAGATCCACCAGGGGTGCCGAAGATGAGTTGATTGTCGGTGATCTGATCGAAGAGATTCCTGAAGATCCGCAAAAGCTGGCAGCACTCAGGGAGTATGTACTCAGCAGTCCAACCTATCCAAATTGGGTGATCTCACCAGATGGTCAATTGACCACAATCACATTGGAGCTAAATCCCTACGTGCTGCCGGAGGGTGGTGAAGAAGACCTGCTGGGGGGCTTTGACGATACCGCAATGGATGCTGATTTGATGGGAGGTTTTGATGAAACAGCAGCGACCGATGGTCCTGATATGCAGGCGGTTACCTCTGTCGAAGAGAATGAAGCGATTGTAGCCACCAAGGCAGTGATGGAACGCTACGAGGGAGAAAACTTTCAGACATTCATCTCCGGAGGCCCAGTCTATGGTTCCTCCATCCAGGACTCGATGCAGTCGAACCTACCCAAGTTTTCGGGAATTTCGATTGGCCTGATGTTCCTGCTGTTGCTGGTCTTGTTTCGCCGAATTTCTGGGGTACTGCTGCCAATACTTTTGGTAGTGTTGAGCATGGTGGTCACTCTTGGCTTCATGGGAGCCTTCGGTCGTCCGTTCACAGTCATTAACCAGATCCTGCCTTCTTTCATTCTGGCGATTGGGGTTGCGGACGCGGTGCACGTGCTGACGATCTTCTACCGACACCGGATGGCTGGCAATTCCAAGGGTGATTCAGTCGCCTACGCTCTTAGCCATTCGGGGCTAGCCATTGTGATGACAAGCTTCACGACCGCTGGAGGTTTGTGGTCATTTGCCAATGCCGCCTCTGCTCCAATTGCCGATTTGGGCATCTATGGAGGACTAGGGGTCCTGGCGGCAATGGCGCTTACACTGACTTTGTTGCCTGCAATTTTGGCGGTACTGCCCGGAGGGCCACAACCACTCTTTGGTCGCAAAGACCTTGATCAAGCTGAACATGCTCCCTCCTTGGCCGATCGTATATTGAACAATTGTGGAAAAGTGGCGGTCAACCATCCCAAGCAGGTGATGATCGGTTGTGGTGTGGTGGTGATGATTGCTGTGGTAGGCATTGCTCAACTGAGACCTTCCAACTGGCCGCTGCGCTGGTTTCCAGAAAATGCTGAATTCCGACAACATACACAGATTATTGATTCTCGCATGGGGGGCTCTTCCAACATCGAGGTGTTGCTCAATACAGGAAAGTCCGGGGGGCTCTATGAACCAGATTTCATGAATCGTCTCGATCAGTTGAACACAGTAGCCACTGAAAAATTAAAATTTCCAAAAGGAGAAGTTGTCGGCAAGGCACAGTCGGTTTTGGATGTGTTGAAAGAATCTAACCGTGCATTGAACGAAAACCGAGCAGAGTTTTATGCCGTTCCTCAGGCCAGGGACCTGATTGCCCAGGAGATGTTTCTCTTCTCCAACAGTGGTTCAGATGACTTAGAGAAGTTGACTGATGTTGGTTTCAGTATGGCCCGACTGAGTCTCTACATTCCAAATCTGGATGCCATTGATTCGATTGTTTTCACGGGACAACTCGAGGAGAAGATTCAAAGTATCTTCGGTAATACGATTGAGTATTCGATCACAGGGATCGCCCAGCTCTGGGCAGGAACCATGACCAATGTGCTCAACAGCATGCGGAACAGCTACATCATCGCCCTGATCCTGATTACTGGCCTGATGGTCGTCTTTCTGGGAAGTTGGAAAGTTGGCTTGCTCAGCATGATTCCAAATCTAACTCCTATCCTGATCACCCTGGGCCTAATGGGTTTTTTTGGCCTGCCACTCGATCCCTTCACGATCCTGATCGGCAGTATTGGTATCGGGTTGGTTGTGGATGATACCGTACACTTTTTGAGTGTCTTTCAACGATATTTCGACCGCTATGGAGATGCTGCTCGGGCCATCCAGGAAACCCTGATGACAACTGGAAAAGCCCTGCTTTTTACTACGTTGATTCTCGTCGGTGGCTTTGCTTCCTACATGGCCGCAGACTTCGTTAATATCTTTGCTTTCGGCATGCTGTTGGTGGTTTGCATTAGCTCGGCTTTGATCCTCGATGTTCTTGCAGCACCGGCGTTGATGATGTTGGTCTATGGTAAACAGCCTTCTGTGGAACAGCCAAGGACCTACCCAAAAGAGAGTGATTTTGCGGAACTGAACTGATTGTTTTCAAGCTGTTTTTTCTCCATCAATTTTTTGAAAAAGCCTTTGAATCCATTTAATCAATAGAAAGGTTATGATGAACAAGTGGAAAAGTCTGATTTTAGGAGCTTTCCTGGTAGGAGTTAGTCCCAGTGCCTGGGCCCTGACAGCAGATGAAATCATGCAACGAGTCAATGACCGTGAAGATGGCGACAACATCGTTATGGAAATGCAGATGGTGCTGATCAACAAGAACAATGAGCAGCGTGTGCGACGCATGCAGCAATATCGGCAGGACAAGGGGGAAGACTCACAGAGCGTCATCTTTTTTGAAGAACCCGCTGATGTGCGTAACACGGGCTTTCTGACTTACGATTACGATGACGAGAGCAAGGATGATGACCAGTGGATGTATCTCCCTGCGCTCCGCAAGACCAAGCGGATTGCAGCCAGTGATAAGAGTGGTTCCTTCATGGGGTCAGATTTCAATTACTCCGATCTGACTTCCTACAATCTCAGTGATTACAACTACAAGTTGCTTAAGGAGAATGACAAGGTCGATGGCTCGGATGCCTGGGTGATCTATTCCGAACCCAAAAACGACGACGTCAAGGAAGAAACTGGTTACGCCAAGAGTGTGATCTGGGTACGCAAAGATAATTACGTGGTCGTACGAGCGAAGAACTGGGTCCACAAGAGTCCTGACATCAAGTTCTTTGAGTTCAAGGATCTCCAACAAATCGAAGGCGTCTGGTTCCCTTCTGAGATCAAGGCCCAGCGACGTTTTGGCAAGGAAGTCGTGCACCAGACCATCCTGCGTCAGCAGAACATTCGCCTCAATCAGAATCTGGAAGACTCTCTCTTCAGTCAGCGTAGGTTGGAGCAGGGACTTTGAGGACATTCCAGAAAGGTGTTTTTTGGCTTGGTTTGTTTCTCTGGGCTGGTACCGCTGTTGCCCAGGAAGAATCACTGGATGAACTACTTGAAGGTTTTGGAGATTCACCCAGCTCTCAGCAAGAATCTGTGGATGATTTGCTGGATGGCTTTGAAGAGCCGGAAGCTTCTACAAACGACCTGTTGGGTGGCTTTGAAGAGCCTGATGAAACTGCTGATGCCTTGGATGATTTGTTGGATGGCTTTGAGGAGAGTTCGTCAAGCGTTACTACAGCAGAAAGCCTCTCTTTGCCAATTGGTCTGTCAGGATCGACAGGAATCAACATCGCCTATGCCTATGCTCAGCCAGAACCTAATCCTGATAAACCAGATTATCGAGGTTTTAGAAAACTCCGTCTGTATTTGCAGCTGGAGTATCAATACAATCTTACGCCCAGCACTCGCTTTTTCGTGGACGGCAAGGTCTCCAGAGACTTAGCCTATCATTTTCTGGATCGTGAAGAATACTCAGAGGAGTACCTGCAAGCTTACGAACAAGAGATTGAACTGCGAGAAACCTTCCTATCAACTTCTCTGGGGTCCGACATTGATCTCAAGTTTGGTCATCAGATCAAGGTCTGGGGAAAGGCAGACCTGCTAAGTGTTGTTGATGTGCTGAATCCAACCGACAATCGTGAACCAGGACTGATCGACATCGACGACAGCCGTCTGCCTGTCACGATGACCCAACTTGACTACTACACTGGAGACTGGAACCTGAACCTGGTTATCATTCATGAAATCCGTTTTGGTAAATCCCCGAAGTTTGGCAGTGAATTTTATTTTGTGGATGCTGAAGGTCCACCAGAAGAAATACCATCGGAGACCGAATACGGCATAGCCCTGAATGGTCACTTCACAGGGTGGGACCTATCCTTCTATGCGGCCAGTGTCTACAACGATCAAGGTCGGGCGGATGGCAGCTTCCAGCCGATGTTAGGTTTATTTCCAGACAGAGTAGTACATGACCGCTTGCAAGTGGTCGGAACTGCCTTCAGCACCGTCGAGGGTAGTTGGATTGTGCGAGGGGAAATTGTGGATGTTCAGGGACTGCGTTTCACCAACTTTTCGAAGACCTTTTCACGGCAGGATCATGTCCTTGGTGCAGAATATTCGAGCATCCCCGATGGTGCACTGAGTTTCGAAGTAGCCTGGGAATGGATTCGTGAGTTTGAAACATCACTGGAAGAAGCTCCTAATGAGCAGGAACAGAGCACAGTCACGACCGCCATCCGCTTTCAGCAGGATTTCCTCAACCAGACGCTTTCCTTCAACGTGATCGCCTTCCAGTTTGGGGAATTTGGTTCATCTGGTTCATCCCAGCGAATTGGACTCGATTATGATTGGGCTGATGGTTTGAATGTTGGCGGTGGAATTTTGCTCTATCACGAAGGGGACACATCTTACTCAAAACGCATCGCAAATAACGATCGTCTCTTCGCAGATCTCAAGTACTCATTTTAACCCCTGCCCTATTCTTTGCAGATAAAGTTTCTAATTTATCGAAGTCGTTTACTCTCTCAGGAATTTGTCGGATGGATGAACCAAGCCCCCGATTCTTAGAAATCTTCTTTGAGATCTTTGAGTCTCTTCCCCGACAAGGTCCAGGCAATCTGGCCTCAGCTCGGAAGGCTTTACACCTCTGTGAGAATCTTCCAGATGCACCAGAGATTCTTGATTTGGGTTGTGGAACTGGAAGCCAAGCCTTACAGCTAGCTGAGCTGACTCAAGGATCGATCGTCGCAGTTGACAACCACGCTCAAATCATTGGAAAGCTGAACCACGAGCTTGCGCAGCTTGGTTTGATGGAACACATTCGGTCGCAAGTTGGCGAGCGGGAGCTTGCTCGAGCACAATTAAGTTTTAACCTGATCTGGTCGGAAGGTGCGTTCTACAACATTGGCATTCAGCGGGCACTTTCAATTTCTGCAGGACTACTCCGAAAAGGTGGCTATTTGGTATTTTCAGATGCGGCCTGCTGTAAAGCCAGTCTACTGGATGTGGTCAAAGCCATTATTGAGAGTGACTACCTGACAATAGGCTCAATTGCAGATCTGGTCGCATTGATCGAGCGTAGCCCTTTTGAGTTACTGGATCACTTCCCCTTGCAACCAGAAGCCTGGTGGGATGAATTTTACACCCCGATGGAACGGATCATCGAAGAATCTCGTGGGAAATATGCCGATGATCCAGAAGCTTTGAAAATCCTGGAGCAAGTTGCTTTAGAATCAGCCGCACATCGAAAAAATTCAGATTACTATAATGATGAATTTTTTCTAGCTCAGCTACCTTAATCACCATCTAAAAAGTTTGCATCTTGAAGAAAGAATAATAAAGAAGCTTCCCATATCAATTGAGTTTTGCCTGTTTCTCCACTAAGAGCTTTTTAGCAGACTACCCAACCCTCAACTTGCTCGCATATTCCTACTGTGACTATCGAAACTCCAAAATCACTGCACAGATGTCTGCGGAGCTCAGTTGGTTGACTCCAATATGCTGACCCTGATGAGAGAAGCACTGGTGACAGTTTCGATGAGCCTCAGAGTGAAAATCATTAATTACCATCGTAAAGTTAAATCAGTCCGGTGTTCAAAGTGGATCTGTATTTTTGAAGAAAATAAATTGATGTGTAATTAATGGCAGACTTGAGATCAAATATTTAGTAAAGATTAAAAAATTCAGATTAGTCTTTAGTAAAGAAATCACCTTTCCTGAAAATATCGACAACACAAGCTATCACAATAATAAGACCGACCACAGCTTGTTGCCAGTAACCAGATATGTGAGCCATTATCATTCCATTATCCAGAACAACAAGAAACATTGAACCAATTAGAGTCCCCAAGATAGAACCAGCGCCACCAAAAAGACTAACTCCACCAATAATGCAAGCAGCTATGACTCTTAGCTCCATTCCCATTCCTAAACTTGCTTGTGCTGAAGAAAACCTAGATGTGAAAAAAATACCAGCTATGCAAGCCAAAACACCCATCAAAACATATAAAGAAAATGTTAATTTTTTTGTATTAATACCAGCAAGTCTAGTACTATGCGGGTTACCACCCATAGCTAAAACGTATCTACCATATTTTGTTTTTCTTAAAGTAAAGGTAGCAACAACAAATAAAAAAAGCATGAACCATATAACAAATGGTACTCCAAACAACTTACCAAGTCCAATAACCTTAAAATTTTCTGGCATTGGAGAAATAGGAGTCCCTTTTGTAACACCTTCGAGAATTCCTCTATAACCGTAAAACGTTGCAAGAGTAGCAATGAATGGAGGAATTTTAAGAACCACAACTAAAAAACCATTTAAAGCTCCAGCAAGAGCACCAACTGCAATTGCAATGATAACTGCAAGTTCTACAGGAACTTTCAACCACACCATCAAAACACCAAGTACTACTCCCGACATCCCAACTTGAGATCCAATGGACAAGTCAAGGCCTCGCCCACACAAAACATAAGTCATGCCCACTGCAGCAATAAATATGTAAGCAGACGCTCTTAACATATTTAGTAGATTTGGCAATGAGGTAAATGCAGGATTCGATATACTTGCAATAGTAAAAATTAAGATAAGAGGAATAAGTGCCCCTATTTCACGCATCTTCAAAAATTTAATGAATAGAATTTTTGAGTGAGAAAATACTGAGGATATCGCCATATTAAATTGGAACATAAAAATTATTTAAGCTACTGTACCTGTAATTAGCTTAACTATTTCCTCTGGATTAGTTTTTGCCTTAATTCTTGAGCCATTGTTTTGACCGAGACGCAAAACAAAAAAACTATCAGCCACTTTGAAAGCATCCTGCATATTGTGTGTGATGAAGATTATAGAGAGTCCTTTATTTTTCAATTCTAGGATAAGATCTAATATGCGTGCTGTTTCTTTTACACCAAGGGCAGCAGTTGGTTCGTCTAAGATCAAAATTTTTTCAGTCCAGAAAGCGCCTTTACTTATCGCTACTGCATGACGTTGTCCACCAGATAATTGACTAACTAGCCGACTAGTATCAAATATACTTACACCAACATCATTTAAAAACTTAAGAGCACCTTGCTTCATCTCATGATTCTGAAGAACTTCAAGGCCAAAATAATTTTTAACAATTTCTTTTCCAAGATAGATATTCTGTTCGATACTCAGACAGTCAACTAAAGCTAAATCTTGATAGATAGTT
>JAQWOT010000365.1 GCA_029245725.1 SAR324 cluster bacterium
CCCTATGGAAACGGACCTATCAAGGTTTACGCACCACAAAATACACATCCTCACCCTAGATTTTCTCCAGATGATAAGAAAGTTGTTTATACAAGTGACTGTTCTGGTTTTTCCCAAGTATATCAGGTCTCAATTCCTCCACATCACTGGGCTTAATTAAATTGATGTCATCAAAGGTTCTTGAAATCAGAGATCTCTCAATCGCATTTCAGACGGACGAGTCATTTGTTCGTGCGATCAATTCAATTAGCTTTGATGTCCTCGAGGGAGAAATATGTGCTCTTGTTGGTGAATCAGGCTCTGGGAAATCAGTCACTGCTCAATCGATTATGGGGCTTGTCGGAAGGAAACAAAATGAAATAGTGACAGGGTCAATCGAGTTTACAGAAGTCGGTAAGTCTATCGATATTTTGAGACTTCGGGATGAAGAGATACGAGATATTCGTGGGCGAAAAATCTCAATGGTTTTTCAGGAACCCATGACTTCACTGCACCCCATGTACAAAATTGGTGGTCAATTGAAAGAGGCTATCCAAGTACATTCAAATTTGGCTGGTGATGAAATAAACAAATTAATTTATGAGGCATTGGATCAGGTAATGATCCCAAATCCAAAGGAGATTATCAACGATTATCCTCATAGCCTATCTGGGGGAATGCGACAAAGAGTAATGATTGCAATGGCAATTCTCTTTCGACCAAAAGTTCTCATTGCAGATGAACCGACTACAGCTCTTGATGTTACAATTCAAAGTCAAATACTTAGCTTAATTCTTAAGCTAGTTGATGAAATCAATCTCTCGGTGATATTTATAACTCATGATATGTCAGTAGTTTCAGAGATTGCTGATCAGGTTCTTGTACTGAAGAGTGGTGATTTGGTGGAGAGGAGATCAGTTACTGAAATTTTTAAACAACCCAAGGAAGAGTATACAAAAGAATTAATTAAATCAGTACCGGTATTTGGAAATTATAGTCAGAGTGAAAAACTAATTCTTGAAAACCAAAAAGATACGTGTTTATTAGAAGTAAGGAATGTCTCTAAAACATTTGTAAAGAAAAAAGGATTTTTCAGCAAAATTATTCAAGAAAATAAAGCACTGCAGGATGTATCATTACAACTCAATGCTGGACAAACTCTTTCCATTGTTGGTGAAAGTGGATCTGGAAAAACAACACTGGCTAGATGTGTTACAAAACTTATTTCAAGCGATGAGGGTGAAGTAAACTTTAATGGAAAAAATTTAAATAGAATAAGTAAGAGAGAGTTGAATCTAATTCGAAGAGAAATTCAATTTATTTTCCAAGATCCATATGCATCACTAAATCCAAGGATGCCTGTTAATTACTTAGTAACAGAACCACTTCACATTCATGGTGAAATAAGAAGAAAAGAAAACTCGGAGCACGCAAGTAGACTTCTTAGTGAAGTAAAACTCGATGATTCTTATCTAAACCGATATCCACACGAATTATCAGGCGGACAAAGACAAAGAATTTGCATTGCAAGAGCTCTAGCACTAAAACCAAAGTTGATTGTTGCTGATGAGCCATTATCTGCGCTGGATGTCACTATCCAATCTCAAATTATAGATTTACTACTAGAGTTACAACTGAAATTTAAACTGAGCTTTATGGTAATATCTCATGATCTTGCTGTTGTCGAAAAAATCAGCCATCACGTTGGAGTGATGTGCAAAGGAAGGCTAGTTGAGTTTGGGACAACTAATGAGGTTCTTTACAATCCAATGCACAATTATACAAAACTGCTTTTAAGCAGTATACCTACAATAAAAGAGGAAAGGAAATCCAAAACAATTAAAAAAGTAAACTTGCTGGATACTGATTATTCACAAAAGTTTCAATTTCGACAGAATGCTAATTACATCAATGTGTCAAAGAATCATTTTTATCTTTCAGATTAAAATAAAGGAAAAAAATGGAAAAAATCAAAGTGGCAATAATCGGTACAGGAAATAGAACAAGGAAAGTGTATACTCCGTTGTTTAAATCGTTAAATAATGAAATGGATATAGTTGCTGTATGTGATCCTAACAGGGAAAGTTGTGCAGAATACGCTAATTTATTGGGTGTGAAGCCTTACTATTCAATTAAAGAGTTAGTTAATGATAAAATCATTAACACCGCTTTAGTAGTTTGCCCAATAGATATACATTATGCAGTGTCAATCTATCTATCTGAAAATAAAATTCATCAATTGATTGAAACAAGCATGTGCTCAACGGTTGAGCAAGGTCGGCTAATGGTTGAGAAGGCAGCAGAAAATAACGTTGTCATGAGAATCGCGGAAAATTTCTTACGTTTTCCATTCGATCGAATCGCAAAGGAAATCAATAAAACAAAGTTTATTGGTGAGGTTAAAAGAATAGTTTGCTATCACGATCATACTGGATATCACAACAATTCTCGGTGGACTCATTTTTTTGAAGAATATCCGGAAAGTGTTCAATGCATCAATCATCTGATGCCAACATTTCCTCACAATTCGATGGCTCATCGTCACCATACTTCTGAAAATTTCACATCAAGATTTTTCCGATTCCCAAACAACAAACTCGTGGTCGATCAAGCAGCAAACATAAAAGGTATGTTGGGTCGAACGGGTAGACCTGGAATTACATCGATAGAAGGGTCAAGGGGGGCAATTTCTAGGTGGACCACCAGAAATTGGTTTGGGGATGGGGAAGTAAGATTTTGCTCAGATTCAGCATTAGAGAATGGTGCAATTGCTGATGAAATCTATCCAATCATTAATGAAGCAGATAACAATTGTTGGACAAAGACATATGTAGATCTTCCAATCGGGAGAGTAACCTATAGCAATAACAACTACCACCTAGCAGAAGAAAGTGTGAAATATACAAGCCCAGGCACTAAAAATATTATAAGGGATTACTATGGGTCTGCTCTACGGTCAGCGATTACAGATTTCTTGGAAACTGTTAAGAATGGAGAACAATCTGAATTTTCAGATGAGGATGCGTTAATGTCATTGATGATGGAATCTGCAGCAAAGGAATCAGCTGCAAATAATGGCAAAATAATTAAATTGCCAATTGAACAAGAATTAGAAGTTGATAGAAAGCAATTAGTTGAACTCGAAAAGAAAAATGGCATCCATCCTATGGATGTAGATCAGATAATTGAATTTTCAATTGCAAGACCTTGAAATGATTTCTACACAAGAGATAAATTTTGTTGCATTCCATATCGACATTGATGACAAAGTTCTTAAGGAGGCACAATCTGTTGCAAAGGCTGTGAATAATGAAGAAACAGAAAATCAATTAGATTTGATGTTTTCTTCAGTTAAAAAATATTATCCAAATGCATCATTTTATATATTGACGGACCAAACAAGCAAAGTAAAAGTTTATGAAAATACAAATATAATAAAATATGATTTAGATAAAAGATATCCAATATTATCTAGAAATGAGGCTTGGTATAAATTCCTTGAAAAAAATGAAAATGCAACAGTTTTCCTTGATACTGACATTCTGATCAATAATTGTTTTGATGAATTAATGGCAACTGAGTTTGATATAGCATTTACCTTCAGAAATTGGAAAAAATGGCCAATAAACTTAGGAATCATCTATATCAAGAACAATACAAACAATAAAGCATATAACTTCTTTAAAGATTGGTATTACCAGTTTTTGAATTTAAAAGATGAACAAAAAGTTTGGGGTGGAGATCAAGATCTTATTCACGAAAAGTTCAAAAATTTGGACTTTTCAGTAGGGAATAATTTTGAGGCTAAGTTTGAAGATTACCAAATAAAATTCCTAAGTTGCAGTGAGTATAACTATTCTTCAGAAATGAATGAACCAATGTTAGAATATCCGTTAAATACAAAGGTTCTTCACTTTAAGGGGGCTCGTAAAAAATATATGAAAAAGTGTTGGGAACAAATGAATAAAGAGACCGGCTGAAAATTTTAAAATTATCTTAATTAGTCAGCACAATAACAAAAAGACTAAGCGACGGGTATTATAAAACTGATCTTTCAGACATTAACAGCAAAACTAGTGATTCACTATTTCGCCAATGTAACACTTTGGATCCCTCTATAGAATGCAGAAATGTTGCTAACCAACAATATCTCATTTAATCTTGTACATCAATTAAATGTCGATATCTAAAGCAAGACGTCATACCTGATAACATTAGTCCCAATATTCTCCTGACACAAGAAAGTGTTAACAAAAAAACATCTCTGAACGTGAAATCTATTAAGGTGTAATAGATATAGTCAGAGAATATTGAAAACTCACCTAATCACTTCCATGCTTTTCAATACCAGACAGTATTGTTTCCTCAATAGAATTATTAAAATAAGCGAAATTAAAATATGGTATATAGTGAACACATTGATATAAGTGAAAACAAATTAATTTCAAAAGTCTTAGAAAATAAAACCATATATTCTTGGGAAGCTATAGATTCAGAGAAATTAGGAGATTGGATACCAGATATTGGCCTAACATCTTATTTTAAAAAAAGTATATTTAGGCCCCATCCAATTAATGATAATTCTGATTCTAAAATTCTATCACACAGGTTTTGGGGAACTGTCGAAAACCAAAGTGATCATCGAGGGTTAAAGCATGTTGGTGTGCTTTTTTATCTATACCATGGTGAAACCTGTCCATTTGAACTGGCACTTGGAGCTGAATCAATAGGCACCTATAATCCATTAATTAATGATAATAACCACCATCTAATAATTACTAAAGATAAAGTAAACTTTGAAGGTGAAATGGAGGTTTTTCAATTCAAAGCAAAGAATAATGCAAGATATAGAATTGAAAAATTTATACTACTAGACGATATTCCGGAAAGTCCTGTAAGGGAGCTAAAGATTGAAAATTTTAGCTTTCAACTCAGAATTAGTCAAAATAGGAAAAATTATGATGTAGTTGTAAACTTTACTACTTCTGAACCTTCACATATCGAAATAGATTCTGAATTTGAATGTCAATGCCCTGAAAAAGATAAAAAGAAACGAAATTTCAAAATTTTATTCAATAATATTATACCTGGAAAAAATCTTAATTTTAAGGTAAAAGCTCACAGTATATTTGGTAATAAAGCTTTTTCTCAACAATCTTATAAAGCTGAAATAAATTATTCCAATTCCAAAGACTTGAAAATTCCAATTTATAAAAATCTAACAGCTGGATTTATTGAGAAAAATTTTGTGGTAGGTGTCCCTTTTCAAGAAGGTCAATTCTTGATTGGTGAAAAGTTGAAAGTAGATTCAAATGGAGTAAATAGAATTGTTGATTACCAACCAATTTCTTTTTGGTCAGATGGGAGTATTAAATGGATCAGAGTATTCTTAAGTAGCGGTGATTTTAGAAAAGATGTCTGTTTTTTGAATAAATCCGCTAGAAGTTTGCAAACAGATGATTATTTTTATCCAGAATTTACTTCAAGGTCAAAGTTTAAATGTGGGGAATATGAACTCAAATTTATAGAAAACCAACCAGTTGTAATAGAAAATGACCGCTTTTCTTTAAATTTTGTTGAATCATTCCTGATATTGCCTAATGAAAAATCGTATTTGTCAGATCAAATTTCGAATCTTAAAGTACTTAATCAGAATGATGAAAATTCAGATCTTTATTTTGAAATGGTTCTTTTAGAGAATGGGGAATTTGAAGTAAAAGTTAAATTTTTTGTAAACATTAGCACAATTGGTTTTGTAAAAATTCAATGCATTCTTACAATTAACGCCCTCAGCACGCACAATAAGGATAAAGGTTTTAATTTTGAGACTGGGCAAAATCATAACGAAGTAAATGAAATTTTAAAAATAAAAGAATTTAAACTTAAATTTCCTTTCTTGAAAATTCAATCTCTTACAAATATTGCCAATGAAAATAATGATTTTCATGAATTCATGCAGATTTCAGATAAATTGTCAAAAATTAATAAAAATAATCAATCTTCATCACTAAATCATTTGCGATTCGGTGATGAATTTCAATTGAATTCAATAAACGAATCATTTTTCTTCTATTTTAAAGACTTTTGGCAAAACTATCCTAAGTCAATTGATATTTCCACTGGAGATTTTGATATAAAAATTCTACCAGATTTTAAAAATTGTGAATTTGATTTTAAAGAAGATGAAACCCACCGGTTGGGATTTTGGTTTGATGAATCAAACTATTTAATAAAAATGGGAATGAGTCTTTCCTCATCATTTTTGATTGATTTAAGTAGTCTCCACAATAATCTAAAAGATTTTAAAAATTATAGTGAAGAAGTAATTGCTTGTGTTGATCTCGATTATCTTAATTCAACTAAAGCATACAAATATATTCAACCGAAACGGGATTCACTGTCTGAACAGTATGAGAAGCTAATGCCAAGGGCTCTTACTTCATTTTTTGATGATCGTGAAAGGAATCGTGCATTTGGACATATGAATTTTGGTGATTGGTATGGAGAAAGTGGTTTCTCATGGGGGAATAATGAGTATGACACTGGTCTGTGTGCTATTGTCGAATTTCTTAGATGCAACAATCCTCTATGGTGGTCTTTAGGTCAACAAGCAATCAGACATCAGGTTGATGTCGACACTATTTCAGATCATATGCAATCAAAGAAAATTGGATCACAAGCGATGCATATGCCAGGACATGTTGGTGGATATCTTCCCCCTTATTTCAAAAGTAAAATGAAAGGGACCACCAGTATTCCATCTCATACTTGGGTTGAAGGTCTTATCCTCTATTATTTGTTGAGTTGTGACGAAAGTGTAAGAGAGGCAATAGATCAGACTAGATCATGGTTGTTACAAGATGAGAAATTGAACTTTTATGATTTTAGTAATTGTAGAGAGGCAGGGTGGCACCTTATTCATCTTTGTTCATATCAAGAAGCTTTCTCAGATAATGAATGTTTGAATGCAGCATCAATAATCGTTGAGAAGGTACTAGTACATCAGCATGAAGATGGTGGATGGGTAAGGATGCTAACCGAGAGTCATTGTGGATGTGGGTTTCCCAGGTGTTCGGGTGAAGCAGGCTTCATGCTTAGCATTTTACTTTCCGGTTTGAGCCGGTATTACCATTACACCCAAAGTGAAGAGGTCAAAAATGCAGTTGTAAATGGAGCCCTCTGGTTAATTCAAAATACGTTTGATCATAACAGTGGGCAATTTCGGTACACATCCTGTGAGAAACGATCAGTAGGAGGTGGTTTTCAACAAACTCAATGGGTGATAGAGGGGCTGAGCTATGCTTATTTTTTATCAAGAAATGATGTTATCAGGAAATATCTTATGAATGCAATTGATACCATTGGAAAATACCCAGAAAATTTAGATCATTTAGGTCTTGGAAAAGCAATGGCCCAGCAAATGCGGTACACACCCTTTATTCTTCATATGCTTCCTAAATGAACAATACTGATAGTGACTTAACTAGTAGAATATCAATTGTATCGGATGAGATTTCAGATGATTTTTCTGAGGCAGCCAGCTTTGCAAATACACTATCCCTGAGGAACTTCGAACTTAGAAAATTTACAGAAGGTAGAATTCCAGATATCGAAGCAACTACCCTAAGAAAACTATTGGATGGAAAAGAACATTTCAATTTTACACTAATTAGTCCTGGATACTTTAAACATTTTGTAAGTGATAGAAAAAAGACTAATCATCAAACAAATAGAATCCAATTGTGTATTGATTTAGCGAAAAGATTAGAGGCTAAATTTATTTCAGTTTTTACTTTTAAGAGAAATTCGCGTGATTCAAAAATACCTGAAGACATTTATGAGCCACTTCTCAGATTAAAAGATTTATGTGAAAATAATTCACTAATTCTATTACTTGAAAACAGTCCAAACTGTTGGGCAGATACTGTTGAGAATCTTTTATCAGTGGCTTACAAAACAGGAATAGATGTTAACTGGGATCCTGGAAATTCCTTAGCTTCTGGACATCAAAATCATCAGCTATATCTTGGCCCTCTACTTCAAATTACAAAAAATATCCACCTGAAAAATTGGGGACCAGACATCGGTTATTGCTCAATATTGTCTGGTGCTTATGATTTAGCATCAGAAATAAATTACTTTCTCTATAATAAATACCCTGGGTATTTCTGTATTGAACATCACCAATGGAATAATAGAAAAGAAAGTACATTAGAAAATTTGAATGAACTTAAATCAATAATTTGTAAGTTTAGAAATCAAGCTTGGACTAAATAATTAAAAATTTTAATTCTGTTCTGACCCCGAAATCGATGTCAGTTTCATTAGGAAATGAAGTCAATATTTTTTAGATTTGCAAAATGATTATCTTTGGGTTGTTAGATATAAATTGTTCGCAGCAATTCTGTGTGGTCTTTATAAATTCCTTCTTCCTGTTTATATCGCATGGGTAATTGGAGACATTGTTGGAATACTCGAAAATGATTTAATTAATGAAGAAAAACTATCTCAGATATTAAACCTCTCCACATTATCTTTTTTCTTAATATTAATCTCACCTATATTTGTCTACTGGAGGAACACTTTTTCTATTGAAGCAATGGAAAGTGTTTTAAATCGTCTAAGAATTAATTTATTCAGCCATATACAACACCAGTCCCATTCCTTTTTTTCGACATTTCAGTCGGGAAAACTTACCGCAAGAGTAATTTCAGATATATCAAGGTGCGAACAATTCATTAATGAAGTTATGGTTACTTCATGGCTTCATATAGGCGTTATTCTATTTATATTCATTTATTTTTTACTCACAAATTGGGTTTTAGCTTTTGTAAGTGTTTTCTTAGTTCCATTTCATGCTTTGATTCTCGGAAAAATTGGGTTAAGGATAAAAAAATTTGCAAAAGAATCACAAGAAAAAAATTCAATACTATCAGCTGCTAGTGTTGAAAGTTTTATCAATTTCAATATCATCAAGATTTTCACTGCTGAAGATTATTTCACTCGAAGATTCACTGATCTTAGTGTGAATCTAATGGATAAAAGTACAACCATGGGCAGATTAACGTCATGGACGCAGGTGGCTAACGCTTTGATTGTTCATACAGCTCCACTTGTCGTTATCCTAGTTGGGTCCTATGCTTTTATTCATGGATGGCTAGAAATAAAAATCAGTGAACTGGTAACTTTCATCCTTATGCAACGACAACTCTTTGATCCATTGAGTAAATTAGCTGCAATGCAGGCTACAATCTCCCAATCACAGGCAGCTCTTGAGAGAATTTATGATATACTTTCTCTTTCACCCACTATCATAAATTCTGAGAAACCAATATTTAAGACCAACCAATCTGGAAAAATTTCTTTCCATAAAGTCTCATTCAGCTATGACAAAAGATTAGCTCTTGATAATGTTAGCTTTGAAATTGAATCGGGAATTTCATTAGCCATTACTGGTAAATCTGGATCAGGTAAATCGACACTTATTTCATTAATTCCTAGATTTTACGATGTTCGTGAAGGAGACATATTTATTGATGATATCAATATTAAGCGATATGATCTCCAGTTTTTACGAAGTTTAATTGCAATTGTGCCTCAAGAGCCTTTTTTATTTTCAGGATCAATTTATGAAAATCTTTTGATTGGTAATCCTTTAGCTTCTAAGATTGAAATAATTCGAGCTTCAAAACTTTCTTTTATTCATGAAAAAATTATGCAACTTCCCTCAGGCTATGAAACAAATGTTGGTGAGCGTGGTAGTTTGTTGTCTGGTGGAGAAAGGCAGCGAATTTCCATTGCTCGGGCAATTTTAAAAAACCCTAAAATTCTTATTTTAGATGAGCCTACGAGTGCCCTTGATCCAATGAATGATCAGCTAATCACCTCTGCTTTATCAAACTTATTAACCAATAAAACATCAATTTTAATTGCTCATAAACTGTCCTCTATTCGAAATGTAGATAAAGTAATATTTCTTGAGAATGGAACAATCAAAGAATTTGGGAATTTTAATGAATTAATTCAGAAGAAAGGTTTGTTCTACACTCATTTCTTTGAACAAGGAGACATGAATGAAACGACCATTCACCATTGAAACAACTTCAGCTTCAATTAAGTCCTCTATTCGAAACGCTGTCATCTCATTTGATGAAATGACAGTATCTGTCATCAAAGTAACATCCGAAAATAAAGGACATCAAGTTAATGGATACGGGTTTTGCTCTAATGGGAGGTATGCTCAAGAAGGTATAATTAAGAATAGGTTTATACCTCGTCTTCATAAGGTTTCACCTGTTTCTTTGCTTGATGACAACGGGGTAATTGATCCTTTGAAGTGCTGGTCTGTATTTATGCAGAATGAAAAACCAGGTGGTCATGGTGATCGTGCTGTCGCAGCTGGAGCCTTGGACATGGCCTTTTGGGATGTTTACGCTAAAACCTATCAAAAGCCACTTTGGAAGGTTCTGTCCGAACAGTTCAACGATAACCAGTTTGATGAACAGATTTTTGTGTACCCTGGTGGTGGATATTATTATCCGGGTAAGGGATATGAGGGGCTGAAAGATGAGTTCAAAAAGTATCAGGAGCAGGGCTACAAAGTTTTAAAAATGAAGGTTGGGGGTGACTCGATTGATGAAGATTTGCGAAGAATCGACGCAGCTCTTTCCGTGGTTGATTATGGGAAGAATCTATGTGTAGACGCTAATGCTCGATTTGACCTGAAAGATGCCCTTGCTTTTGCGGATGCTATTCAACCTTACGATTTAAGGTGGTACGAAGAACCGCTGGATCCCGATGATTTTCTCTCACATGCAATCCTCGCTGAAAGTTATGTTGCTCCTCTTGCAACAGGTGAAAACTTGTTCTCAAAGCATGGTCTTCAAAATCTGCTAAGACACGGCGGGCTCAGACCCGACCGTGACTGGATTCAACTGGATCCAGCACTTTCTTATGGACTAACACACTATCTTCAAATTATTGAGATGATTGAAAGCTTTGGGTGGAGTAGAAGGAGGCTCATTCCCCACGGTGGGCATCAACTTGCGTTGAACATTGCAGCAGGACTACAAACTGGGGGCTCCGAGAGTTACCCAGGCGTTTTCCAACCATTTGGTGGCTTTGCCGATGGCTATGAGATAATAGAAGGCCACATCAAACCTCAGGAAGAACCTGGACTGGGAATTGAGCAAAAGGGAGATTTGTATCGAAGGTTAAAGGAAATTTTTGATTGAATTAATCCGGGTTGTTTAGCCACATTTTGAATACAGTCGATCAATAGAAGAACTTAGCCAAGAGCCTATTTCCTCGCCTTGCCTAACGAAAAAGAAATCAATGTGGGAAATCGACCGAAACCTAGACAAAGATTGGAGTGATTGAATAGATTGCTGCAATCACTATTTTATGTAGAAAAATTTCTCGATATTGCCCAAAAGTTTAGTCCTGGAGAAAAACTGCGTGAAAATCTTGATGTTAGGAGCAGGAGGAGTAGGTGGGTATTTTGGAGCAAGACTTCATGAAGCTGGTGTTGATATCACCTTTCTAGTGAGACCCAAAAGGGCTGAGATACTGAGTCACCAAGGGTTGATTGTTGAAACTCCGACCCAGACGATTCGAATACAACCTCAATTGGTAACGAAAGATAAGCTTTTTCAGAACTATGACCTAGTGATGTTGAGTCCAAAGGCCTACGATCTTGAAGATGCCCTTGAGACGGTAAAGGAAGTCCCGGGCAATCCCCTTTACCTACCTTTGTTGAATGGTTTTGACCACCTCCAGCGAATGGATGATGAATTTGGGAGAGACAGAGTGATGGGTGGTGTGGCTCATATTGCAGCAGAGTTAACTGATAAAGGGGTCGTTCGCCAACTCAATTCACTGCACCGTTTTACTTTCGGGACAAGGCATGCTTGTCAGGAACCATTAGCAACCAAATTGGCACAACTCACCGAACAAGCATCATTTGATATTATTCAGAGTAAAAATATTGAGCAGTCGCTTTGGGACAAATGGACCTTCTTAGCCACCTTGGCCTCGATGAATACACTGATGCGGGCGAATGTGGGAGTGATTGAGTCAACAGAGTTTGGTGGTCAGGCTATGGGGCGAATGTTTGATGAGTGCTGTTCAATTGCTGAGAAGTCAGGATTCCAGATTTCTGAGGCAGTTCGAACCAAAGCCTTGGAAATCCTAAGAAAAGAAAATTCTGATTTTACTGCTTCGATGTTGCGGGATTTAGAATCAGGAAACCAGACAGAGCATGAACATATTATTGGCTCCATGCTACGTCGTGGGAAACAAGCCAAGTTAGACTGCCCTAGCTTACAACTTGCTTTCACACATATGACGATACGAGAGCTAAAAGAAAGCTAATCTCAATACCTGCTGATCTCTAATCGGTTCTTGCTCTTAATTGGTGACCAACCATGATAACTGATTCCCAAAAAGTTTTTCATAAAAGGACCAGGGTCATACGACTAAAATTTTGTTTTATCTGCTTTACCTTAATTTTTATAGCTTCACATAAATTACACGCAACTCATTACGGTGGAGCGCCGTCCTACAAAAAGTGGAATAAAAGAGAGTCTGTAGATTCCAGCATTTTCATAACGACTGAGAATTCCTCTTCTTCTACTTCCTCCAGTTCTTCTGGAGATAAGTACGATCCCTATGCATTATTTCTTCAGAATAACTATCATCTAATCCAAGAACAAGTGGCTCAGGGGTTCGGATCTTCTTTAGAAGTGATTGCGCAATTCTATGGCTGTCAGGAACCTTTATACAAAAATGCAAGAATTACGTTGAATGCCAATTACACATTGCTATTTGATGAGAAACAAAGTGACAAGTATATACAGCAAAGCATTGAGCAGGTACTGCTGAAAAATGAGCTTCTGCGAAATGAGTGCAAAAATTTACCTATGAAGGCTACCTAAAATTTCTGAAACTATGTCACATGAATTAAAGATTTTCTGCTTTGTGTTGATTCTTTGTTTGCCAGAAATACATCTTTCTCATGCTGGCCACGACGGAGGCCACTCGATGAGAAGTAGTCGGCCAACATTTACACGCAGTAGCGGGTCAGGCCCTTTCCAAATGACAAAAGGCAGCACAGCCTCCACATCTTCAAGTACCTCCAGAGATCGATATTCCGCTTTCCTTTGGGATCAATATGATGGCATTCAAGAACAAGTGGCTCAGGGGGATGGAGAATACCTTGAAGTAATCGCTAGGTTCATTGGCTGCCCGACTGAGTTTTCGGGGGTATTCAAAACTGAATTGAATCAGAACTATGAATTACTCTTTGAAAAACCTAATGATGCTGATCATCTTGAACAAGGAATCACTGGAGTCTTACAGAAAGCCAGTCATCTACGAGATGTCTGCAATCCCAAATTATTGTCAGAAGCTTAATTCATGCTTGACAGATACATGATTTCATAAAGGGGAAATTTCAACCCATCCATTAAATCAAGGCCACCATGATTCAATTTTTACAGATTTCCTCACTCATGTTGATTTCCATTCTACTTGGAACTCTAACAGCTTACGCCTGTCATGAAGGAGATTTTACTGCTCTCAGTAAAGGGCATTATAAGTGGGGGGAAAGTGCTGGACTTCTGCAATATACTGAAAATATCACAATCTCTAGTTCAACAAGTACTTCTTGTGATATGTACACTGCGTACTTATGGCAGCAATACGATTCAATTCAGGAGCAAGTAGCCCAAGGGCAAGGAGAACACTTAGACGCAATTGCCAGATTCTCAGGCTGTATAGAACCAGTAGCTGAAATTTTCAAAGGGGAATTAGCCCAAAACTATCAATCATTATTTAGTTCCGAAGGTGATCCAGTTGCACTGCGCAACCAAATTGGTGTAGTCATCCAGAATAATGAAGAACTTCGCACGTCTTGTCAGGGATCTGATTTCATCACTTCCTAATCAATTCATGAAAAACCCAGGGATCACTATGAAAGTCAAATATCTATTTTCCCTTTGTTTCGTCGCCGTGTTTGCTTCTTCAGGCTGGGCTTGTCACGAGGAGGACACCGATTTGGACGGACATAAGCCAAAAACTGGTGTGGGTATCATCGTCAGTACCGAGATTATCGTGGCGTTCTCTTCCACAACAACCTCTTGTGATATGTATACCGCCTACTTGCAAAGTAACTATGAACAGATCGCAGAAAATGCAGCGAAGGGGGGAGGTCCCCATTTGGAAGCATTGATTGCTTACCGTGGGTGCCCCTCAGATAGCCTAGCTAGCTTACGACAAGCTTTTAAAGTGGAATATGCCTCACTATTCCCTGCTTCAGATCCAAAAGGTGAGATGTTCCCAGAGAGATTTGAAGCTCTTTTGAATAGTGAAGAATTGAATTTTGAATGTGTGCCTTTGAGGCAGTCGATTTCTTGACTGAAGTTGAGATCAAGCCTCCAGAGAATCTTTGCTTAGATCTGATCTGAACCACTTTGGTTCTTTGCTTGAAAACTCTACTTATTCAAGAATTAGCTATCGTTACCTCCCACACTAGATTGTTAATTAAACATCCCAAGACAGGGTTTCCCCCAAAATCCATTTGGGAAAAAAATTTTGCCAAACTCACATTATGGAATTGATATGTCAAACAAAAAATTTCTTTAATTTTGACCCTTTTAAATTTGTACTTGCTTGAGATCTGAATGATTCAACAGAACAACACTTTGTAGACTGCATAGATGTTGCTTAGATTATTTTTCTCTATTCAACCCTTAAATTTTGGTTGTGGAGCAGATCCCACAAGACACCGAGGTGCTCCTTTCTTGAAGGAAATTCAATGAAATATCTGTTGCTCGCGTTGGCCCTGACCTGTGGATGGACAGCTCAGGCGTTCAATGATGATGATGTCCGGATGGTCAAATCGATGAAGAAGTGTGTCCGCTGTGATCTGAGCGGAGCAGAGCTGCGCAATGCTGATTTGAGCAATGCAATTCTTTTAGGAGCCAATCTTCAGAGTGCAGACTTGAGAGGAGCAGACCTGAGTAACGCGAATCTGGAGCAAGCCAAACTTCGGGGTGCGAATCTTCAGGAAGCCAAACTTTCGGGAGCTTATCTGAGTGGAGCCTACTTGGGAGCTGCAGACCTGAGTGGTGCTGATATGCGTGACACACAGCTTTATAATGCTGACCTAACCGAGGCATTTGTTGGAAAGGCAAATCTAAACAACGCAGACCTGAGGCAGGCAAAACTCATTCGTGCTGACTTGAGCGAATCCAACTTGATCAGAGCTGACATGAGTCGTTCAAATCTGAGTGCAGCAACTCTCATGGGGGCTGACCTTCGTCTGGGCCTGCTAAATAATGCGGAGTTTTGCAATACTACTATGCCCAATGGAGAAGTCTCCTACGACGATTGTTGAGTATCTGTTTGATCCTGCTGCTTGATTCTGACAAAGGTTGACAGCGGGATCATCCATCCCTGTTTGATTTCCTTAAGTGATCCTACTTCAAATTTCTAAAGTCTCCTCCAATGTCAATTCTCTTCGGATCCCATCCCCAATTCACAGAATATCAGATTTGAAAGCAGGCCTTATTTTCTTGAGCTACCAGTACCTTTTACACAATCCTTGATCACAATCTTCTTATTGAATTTCAAAACTTCGGAAAAATCTTATCAACACCAGCCCAAAAACATCTCATGAGTAAAAGACTAGACCAAAAGTTGGCCCGCATCCGCAATGGCCAATACACCCCAAAAGATTTCATCATTGCAGATGCAAAAGACGCTGACATGGCAAATGGTTGCAAGACGGCTGGTTTGCAGAAAGGCCCAGAAGGGCATTCGAGTGGCCGTTACAATCCAATCAAGGTGTATCGCAATGATATGCTGAAGATTATGGAGAGTGATTTAGTGGATATCATGCTCACCTCGCTTTCAACGGCTGAGATCCTCACCCAGCAGGGCGCTTATGCTAATACGGAAATCACCCCTGCGATTCGGCTGAATGATACTACGGATATTTGGGTGGGTAGAGGAGCTTCTTATTCATCTCAACCTGCACTACCTTTTAGAACAGCCCGCCTTGATCGAGTGAAACCCGTAGCAGATTTGGGATTGTATGCGATCACTTTCTACAACGATCTTCAGCAGGATCATCGCACTCTGGAGGCCTACGCTCTCTTTAGAGATGAAGCATCTGCTCAAGGTGTCAGACACTTCCTGGAAGTCTTCAATCCACAGACTCACGTAGTGACCCCAGGTGCTGATTTTGGATCCTATAATAATGATGCGATCATACGCTGTTTGGCGGCTGTTTCCAGGCAGGATAGTCCACTTTTCCTCAAGGCTGTTTACAATGGACCAGCCGCAACGGAAGAAATCGCTTCTTATGACCCTGGAAATCTAATTTTTGGGATTCTTGGAGGTTCAGCTGGAACCACTAGAGATTGCTTGGAGCTGATCCGGCAGGCTGAGAAATATGGCGCTCGAGTAGCTCTCTTTGGTCGCAAGATCTACTATGCAGAAGACTCTGTTGCCATGGTAAAAGCGATGCGTCGAACGATTGAAGAAGGACTAGATTCTGTGGAGGCGACAAAGGCGTATCATGCGGATCTTGAAAAGTTAGGCGTTCACCCGCTACGAGAATTGAAAGCTGATTTGGAGTTGACCGAGGAGGTTTTGAAGGCTGGTTTGGAATAACTGAAAGTCTGATTTATAATAATGTGATTAAAAATCAGTACTCATCAGCGGCCCGTGGTCAGCAATCTGGATGCTAGAGAAAGAAGGTGTCTGGCCGGAGTGAGGAGAGATCGACATTACCGAATGGTTCGGACGGTACTCTGATCAGTACACAATCACCTCGGCAGTTCATAATGGGGCCTTCTCTGGGAGAGATCTTGGTAACGCTCCCTCCAGTAATCCACAGACGGCACAGCAGAAACTAACCGACCTTTGTACTGCCTATCACAATTTTCAGCTGCACTGGATTGCGAGCAGCTTGGTAATTGGTGTAGATAATGTGCCAACCCTTACCTGTCGCAAAACTTCTTCCAGCGATGCACAGTGGCCTTTTGACCAGCCTTCCTCCTATTGAACGTCGCAGTTGGTGGAAACCTTGGTGGGTCTGTCAATCCTTCCGACATTTCAAAAATGACAATGTACGTTGATTATGTACGAGTCTGGCAGCAGCAATAAATCGGTTATTGCGATTAGTCATTTCTTCTGTTCCCACTTGTTTTACAACCTACCCGTTCTGCCTATTTTGAAAACTCCGCTCACTATCAATTGATTTGAATCTCTCTTTAGAGTGCGAAGCAATGAATTTGAATGAAATTCAAAAAATTGATCGATATTATATCTTTTCGATTAACTAGGGCCTGTAATCAAATAAACATTTGATCATTTGAGGAACATCGTTCTCCTTAGGGGAAAAGCCCTTTTTTTCTTTTCCCTATTCAAGAGAAGTCCAATGACTACCAGAGGCTACGCTCTCCGTGATGATCAGTGTCAACGGATCGAACATTTGCGCCCCGCAGAGTTGGTACAGTCGGGGTTACTGCCAAAGATAATTGCCTCTTTGTCAAGGCAGTGCTCTACCATTATCGGGTCGGTAT
>JAQWOT010000366.1 GCA_029245725.1 SAR324 cluster bacterium
GTAAAAGTTAAGGAACTTGGCGATACGGTAGCTTCTCCAGTATCTGAAGAGGCAATGCTCAGTACAACATTTGCTAAGGGTTCACTATTGAGAGCAATACTCAGATTGTCTGTGGCTCCAGATTCAGTAACGGAGGTAGAACTGTTTGTCTCTGTAATGTTGATCCCAGTGATTCAAAAGCATCTAAATTGGTAACGGTCACTGTCTGATTATCTAGGGAAGCGTAGGTGGCGTCGGAGGAGTTATCTACGGAGACTGTAATCAACATTGTTTGGGAACCATCTGCAAAGTTGTCATCTACCCCAGTGACCGTGACCGTTTGAACTGCTGACCAGTTACTCGTAGTAAATGTGAGTTTATTTGCAGAGATAGTAGCTTCACCAGTGTCATTATCAGAAAGATTAGTCATGATATTGCTCTCAGGTCCTGAGTCCAACTTGACCGTAAACCTGTCTGTGCTAAGAGTTTCGCTTACGCTTGCTGAAGTTTTGGAGAGGCTAATGCCAGGAGCAGGGGTGGAGAAATGGTGCTCGCAGCAGCAATAGTTTCCAGATCATCAGGTATAAAGCAACCAACTGGCAGCCTACAAAGACTGATGAGGAGCAGGATTGGTCCTCACTTCTTGAATATTCCAGCAACTTTATTGCTCATTCCTACTTTCGCCATACCTCTCTTCAAACTGTGGATTTGATCTTCTAGCCTGGGCAACTGGGATTTAGGATGATGCTGATCTAATTTATTGAATTGCTGAGAATCATTGTAAGAAAAATATATTTTGTCTAAATAATGTAACATATTTCTTATTTCCTAACATAATCTGATAAAAATTCGCAATGAATTCTCATTCTTCAGTTGAGAATCTAGACTTTCTGGTTCATTTAGAACAAATTAATCCCAAATTCTTACCGAAAAGTGTGATCATCAGAAATTGACGTTGGTTTGGCGTAGGAGAACCAAAAAACAGGAAGAATTTGGCAGAATTGTCAGAAGGAAGTCAATGAAGCACTTAGAATCACAAGTTGAAATTGGTTGCTTAAAAGTTAAAAAAACTCGCCCTCGGGTCGATAGGAGTGATGGGAACTCTCTCCCAATTCCAAACAAGCATGAGCGTTGTACTTGCGGCTGGTTCCAAGCGTGTCTGGCCTAGATTTTCATAGTTGAAGGCTCGGCTCTCCCCAAAATAGTTTTGGGCCAACCCTAGCCACAGTTTGCCAGATATCTCCAGAATAAAATTAACTCCATAGATTCCAAGTCAGTGATCCCTTCCATCTTCGGAAAAGTCCGTTGAGTTCCATCTGATGCCGTATGGCTCAGTTGAAAATTTTCGTAACCCAACCCATGAGCAACAAAGGGTTGAAGATAGAAAAAATTAGCGAATGTCCAATCAATACCTAGTGAATAGTAAAATGGTCGGGCTGCTCAACCCTCCAGATCCTCTAGGCGAATGAATTCAACAGGAAGTTTTATCGACGAAGAGACTGGGTTCCAGTTCCAGATCAGCAGCAATATGCTGCTCTTTTCGAGTTGGAGTTCAGTCTTGCCTAAACCGTCATAGGTAAATGACCGATTTTCCAGGAAATAATTTTGAGAAAACCGATCCAGAATCGTTTGAAGATCTCAAGGAGGATGTTGGCCCCGTAGGCTCCGATGTCTGTGAGCCCTGTTTTTTTGAAAAAAGCTCTTTGAGTCACGTCTTTAGCCGTGTCAGCCAAGCGGAAGCTGCTTTGCCCAAGGCCATAGGCTGCATGGGGCTGAATATGAAGAAAATCAGCTATCAACCAGTCATAACCAAATGAATAAAGAAGGCTGAGACTGCGATACTCCGAATCGTAGGTTTGCTTGTTGCTCTGCCCTCCCATGATTGAAAACTCCTGATTGATCAGGTGTAGCGCACTGAACAGGTTTGTTTTGGCATTGGTTCTGCCAAAAAGTCAATTTCTGTTGAAAGCCATCCAATTCAACCACAAGATCGTGATTCTGAATTGAAAAACTAGCCTGCGTTTCTCTAAATCCCAGCCAACTCAACTCTCTCACATTTGAAATGATGCCTTGCGCCTCACTTTGAGCTGACAACAGCAAGATAACAACTACAAAAAAAGATAATGGGGTGCGGAAAAGCCAAACATTCAGTTGACTAATGAAACGAGTTAATTCTTCAGTAAAATTAAAGTATCACAACCTCATTCAGCAACTAAGCCCGTAAAAACACTGATCAAGTCATTAAAATGACACAAAGACATCAGCCTTTGGAGAGATGCGGGGTCATCAAATTCGATGATGGTTCCTACCGGTGATCAGATTATGTTGAATTTGGAAGGTTAGCTCAGTTCTACTTCCTCTGGAAAGAAACAAGCGGCGGCAGGAATTTTTTCTGGTAGGAGCGGACGTTCTTGACGGCAGCGATCTTGCGCTTTCCAACATCTAGGGGCAAAGGCACAGCCGGGTGGAAGATCGAGTGGGGAGGGAAGCTCTCCTTCGAGCTTGATGCGTTGTTTCTTGGTTTTTGGATCAGCAATCGGCGTTGCTGATAGCAGAGCTTTGGTGTAAGGGTGTTGGGGACGTTGGAAGATGTCGTCCTTGGTGCCGTGTTCCACGGGTCGCCCTAGATACATGACGATGACCTCATCAGCCATGTGACGCACCACAGATAGATCATGACTAATGAACAGGTACGCCAGACCAAGCTGATCCTGGAGGTCGATCAACAGGTTCAAAATCTGGCTCTGAATGGAGAGATCCAAGGCAGAGACGGGCTCATCAAGTACCAGCACCTTGGGATTGAGCATCAGTGCCCGGGCCACAGCAATCCGCTGGCGTTGACCCCCTGAAAACATGTGAGGATAGCGGTCGAAGTGTTCTGGTCGCAGACCTACCCGCTGCATCATCTCTTGTGCTAGCTTCGTCCGCTCGGATGCAGATAACTCCAGGCGATTGATCTTCAGCGGTTCTTCTAAAATCGAACCAATCCGTTGTCGTGGGTTCAAGGAACCGTAGGGATCCTGAAAGACAATCTGAACGCTGTTGCGCAAACGACCCCAACTTTCCGGAGTAGCTGGCTCACCGTTGATTTCCAATGCCCCTGCTGTGGGTTTCTCAATCATCGTCACCAATCGTGCCAAGGTTGATTTTCCACAACCCGATTCCCCCACTACCGCGAGAGTCTTACCAGCTTGCAGATGGAAGTTGGCCTCCGTCAATGCTTGAGTGATCTTTGGTGGACTGAACAGGTGATTCTTGACTTCATAATGTCGAGAGAGCCCCTGGCCCACCACGACGGTATCCGTGTTCATTTGACAACCCCCTCAATCGCTAGGGGAAAGTGACAGCGGGCAAAAGCAGCTTCGACCCCTAGGGGAGTGGGTTTTGTTTCCTGGCATTTCTGATTGGCGGACTGGCATCGCGGTGAAAAGAGACAACCTGCCGGCCGATCAAATTGACCCGGTACGACTCCTGGAATCGTCAGCAGGTGCCTACCGGACGCACGTTCTGGGAGCGCCGCCAACAAGGCAGCTGTGTAGGGGTGTCGTGGAGTTTCAAACAAGGATGAGACGGGTTGCTCTTCTACTTTCTGTCCTGCGTAATGCACCTGCACCCGTTCAGCTGTTTCCGCAACGACTCCCATGTCATGGGTGATTAGAATCAAGGCCATTCCAAAGTTTTTCTGCAAATCACCAAGCAAGTCCAGAATCTGAGCTTGAATCGTCACATCCAATGCCGTGGTCGGCTCATCAGCAATCAGGAGTTTAGGGTTGCAGGCGATAGCCATCGCAATCATCACCCGTTGATTCATTCCTCCAGAGAGCTGATGGGGGAATAGGCGCAAACGCTCTACTGGTGCTGGGATGCCAACCATCTCGAAGATCTCGACTGCGCGCTGCTGCCTCTCCTTTCGATTAAGACCAAGATGCTGACACAAGGCTTCCTTGAGTTGGAATCCAACTGTAAAGCAGGGATTCAGCGAAGACATTGGCTCCTGAAAAATCATCGCCAGGTCCTTGCCGATCAGTTGCTGCCGTTGCTTGGGGTTGAGTTGTCGCAGGTCCCTTCCGTCGAAAATTAGCTGATCTGCGGTGATGGTTGCTGTCCAGGGAAGGAGTCCCATCACAGCAAGCATCGCGACAGATTTCCCAGAACCAGACTCTCCCACAATTGCTAGAATCTCGCCCCGTTCAATCGTCACATCGACTGCATCGACAGCTCGGAAAGCACCCGACGAAGTAGCAAAATCAACAGATAGGTTGCGAATTTCGAGCAGGGACATCCCTCAACTCCTCCGTAACTTAGGGTCGAGGGCATCCCTCAGTCCGTCTCCCATCAGATTGATTGCCAGTACGGTAATCAGAATCGCTAAGCCAGGGAAAGTTACCACCCACCAGGCTCGCAGAATAAACTCTCGAGCTTCGGCCAGCATCGTTCCCCATTCAGGAGTTGGAGGTTGTGCGCCCATCCCCAGAAAACCGAGGGCAGCAGCATCTAAAATTGCAGTGGAGAAGGACAAGGCTGCCTGAACAATGATTGGCGAGAGGCAGTTTGGGAGGACTGTGATGAACATCAGCCGTGGCAGCTTGGCACCAGTGACCTTGGCAGCAGTCACGTAGTCCTTGGAACGCTCTGCAAGTACTGAGGAACGGGTTAGCCTGACGTAGTGGGGTTGCAGAACAATCGCAATTGCGATCATTGCGTTGGTCAGCGAGGGGCCTAGAATTGCAACCAGCACCAACGCTAGCAGCAGGGAAGGAAAAGCGAGAATGATATCCATCACCCGCATCAGGATCGTGTCTAGCCATTTGGGAGCAAAACCTGAGAGCAACCCCACCACAATGCCCCCAGCTGCCGATACCGTTACGACCACGATTCCCACGTAAAAGGAGTAGCGTGCTCCGTATAGTAGTCTTGAGAGCATATCCCTTCCCACTGCGTCTGTTCCCAAGGGGAAAGCCAGACTGCCCCCTTCCTGCCAGAATGGAGGTTGGAGCAGATGCTCTCGATACTGAACGGTGGGGTCATAGGGGGCAATCCAATCAGCCAATAGTGCAACGACAACAAAGAGCCCAAAAATCCAGAGCCCAAAGACAGCACCTCGGTTTTCTTGGAAGTAAAACCAAAATTCTTGAAACCGTCCTGGACGCTCCGCAGCTTGGGCGACCGTATTCATCAGCGCTTCCGGATTTTTGGGTTGATCAGGCCATAAAGCACATCGACCGACAGGTTGACGATCATTACCATCACAGCAATCAGTAACAAGCCTCCCTGGACTACTTGATAATCTCGACGGAAGATAGAATCGACCATCCACTTCCCAATTCCTGGCCAGCTGAATATGGTCTCAGTGAGGATGGCTCCTGCCAGCAATGTTCCGACAGAGAGCCCAATCACTGTGATCACCGGAATCATTGCATTGCGCAGCGCATGAATTCCGTTGATCCGAAAGGGAGCCAGTCCCTTGGCTTTGGCGGTTCGGATGTAGTCTTCAGAAAGCACTTCCAGCATCGCAGATCTGGTCTGCCTGGCAATCACCGCCAGTGGAATCGTTCCTAGTACGATGGTTGGCAGAATCAAGTGATTCAGCGCTGAACCTAGGGCTCCTGATTCTTCAGACCTTAGTGCATCAGATCATGAAGCCGGTTGGATCCTCAAAGAAGTAAAGCAGGCTGATTCGTCCAGAAACAGGTGTCAGCCCCAACCAGCCGGACATCAGGATGATCAGCAGCAAGGCCCACCAAAAGATTGGCATCGAATAGCCGATCAGGGCTGATGACATCAACAGACGATCGAACAGTTTTCCCCGATTGACAGCTGCGATGATCCCAGCTGGCAAGCCCAGCAGCAACGCAAAGATCATGGCACAAACAGAAAGCTCCAGCGTGGCAGGAAACAATGCGAAAAATTCATCCCAGACTGGACGCTTGGTAACAAAGCTTTGACCAAGATCGCCTTGCATTACTCCGGAGAGATAATCGAAGTATTGCTCCATCAAGGGACGGTCAAAGCCGAACTGCTTGAGCAACTCCTGGTAGCGTTCGTCACTCAACCCTCGCTCACCAGCCATCACGATGATCGGATCGCCGGGAAGCACACGAATGAAGGAGAAGGAGATCAGGGTTACCCCAAAAAAAGTCGGCAGGAAGGTCAGCAGCTTGGAGAGCAGGTAGCGGAGCATCAGCCAATCACGGTCAGGCTTCGGGAGAAGTTAGTCAAGGATCGGCAACCATCTTCGGTGACCAAAACATCATCCTCGATACGGACACCAAAGCCGTCGGGAGCCACTCGGTACAGACCAGGTTCAATCGTGAAGACCATTCCAGTATCCAACTGCTGGTGATTACCACGCATGATATAGGGATCTTCATGAACTGCGCGACCTAATCCATGACCAGTCTTGGTGCGAATTCGGTCTGCATACAAGGAAGCTTCCAATAAAGAGGTGACCTCATCATCCACTTGGTGTGCGGTCACTTTTGGAGAAGTGAGGGCATGACCAGCTTGGTTCGCATTCAGAACGGTCTGGTAGACTTCCTGAGCTTCGTCAGTGGCGTGTCCTACAAAAAAAGTCCTCGTGATATCAGCGCAGAGACCACTCCAACGAGCCCCAAAGTCAATCAGCAAAGCGTCACCAGCTTGGATCTGGTAGTCGGGTCGGGCGTGGGCATGAGGTCGAGCTGAATTCTCACCAGCCGCGACAATTGGTCGAAAGGACTGCTCCTTTGCGCCATTTGCAAAAAGCGCTTGCACCAATTGCGTCTCAACTTCGGTCTCAGTTAATCCGGGACGGACCTTTTTGATGACGTCTGCCAGAGCATTCTGTGAAATTCGGATGGCCTGCTCCAGGGCTTCGACTTCTTCAGCATTTTTGCGAAGCCGTAAACCAGAGATTTGTTTTTCAGCATCCACGATAGTCAGTTGAGGCCATGCTTTGACCATCGCATGGTGAACGAACACTCTCATCACCTGCCCTTCCACGGCCACAGATTGCATCGGCAGGTGAGCGGCTAAGGCTTCAAAAGCACCTTGATAGCCTGTTTGATCTCGCCAGTCAAACACTGCTCCCTCAAAGTTGAGCAGATCAAAGGAACGCAACTCTAGGTTGGGCACCAACGCAGCAGGATCTCCCTGTGCTGGAATGAACACAACCAGTGGACGTTCGTGACTGGAGAAGCTCTTGCGATAAAGACGCTCAAAATTACAGCCAGGCACCAGCGCCACAGCTTCGACGCCAAGATCTTTGGCAACTTGGCGAAATGGTAGGTATCGATCGGTCAAGGGATCTCCTTGATGGAGAGGAGGCAGAGCCCAAAAGCTCTGCCTGTTTGTGGATTAGTTGGCGATGTCGACGCCATAGAAGATGTGGCCACCCAAGGGATGAACCTTGTAGCCCTTCACTTCACTGCGCATCGGCATGAAAACGACGGAATGTGCGATCGTCGCCCAGGGAGCCTGGTCCTTGAAGATCACTTGAGCTTCCTGGTATAGACGAGTGCGCTCTTTTACGTCCGTAGTTATCTTGGCCTTCTGGATCAGATCATCAAAAGGCTTGTGACACCACTGCGCCCGATTGGATTTTTCCACTCCAGCACAACCCAATAAGACAGCAAGGAAGTTATCAGGATCCCCGTTGTCTCCGGTCCAGCCCAATAGAATTGCACCATCACGATCCAATGCCCTTGAACGGCTGAGATACTCACCCCACTCGTAGCTAATGATCTCCACGTTCACCCCAATTTTGGCAAAGTCTGCCTGGATTAACTCAGCCATTCGCCGTGCATTGGGATTGTAGGGACGTTGCACCGGCATCGCCCAAACCTTCATACTCAGATCGCTGACTCCTTCAGCAGCCAACATCTTCTTCGCTCCATCTGGATCGTAGGGGTCATCCTGAATCGAATTATTGTAGGACCACATGGTTGGGGGAATTGGATTCTTAGCTGCTTGACCAGACCCCTGGAAGACCACATCGATGATTGCTTTCTTGTCGATCGCCATGTTCAAAGCCTTGCGGACTTTTGGATTGTCAAATGGCTTCTGGGTCGAGTTATAGGCAAGATAACCAACGTTCAGGCCTTCCTGCTCCATCATTGTGATGGATGGATCAGCTTTCATTGCGTCAATGTCTGCTGGGTTTGGATAGGGCATTACGTGGCATTCCCCAGCCTTTAGCTTCTGGTAGCGCACTGAGTTGTCCGGAGTGATCGCAAAAACCAAGTTGTCTAGTCTGGAAGCTCCTCGCCAATAGCCTTTGTTTGTCTTGTAACGGATTACAGCATCTTTTTGGTATCCTACAAACTGGAAAGGACCTGTTCCAATTGGGGCCTGGTTCAGCATCTCTGGCGTTCCAGCTGAAATCATTTTATCGCCATACTCTGCTGAGAGAATGGATGCAAAGTCCATCGCCATGTTGGCAATGAAGGGAGCTTCAGGTCGGTTCAGGTTGAACCGGATGGTATAGTCATTCACCTTTTCGACTGACTTGATCAGCGAAGGCATATCCATCCCGCCAAAGTATTCCCAGGTTCCACCAGAGACCTTATGGTAGGGATGGCTTTCCAATCGCTGGCGCTCAAAGGAGAAAATCACATCGTCTGCATTGAAATCTCGAGAAGGCGTGAAGTTCTTATTTGAATGGAATGCTACTCCCTTTCTTAGATAAAAAGTGTAGGAAAGGCCATCGTTTGAGGCTTCCCAGCGTTCTGCCAACCCAGGAATGACGTTTGTGGTACCGACTTCAAATTCAGCCAGTCGATTGTAGATTGGATGCGATGAAGCATCAAAAGTTGTTCCAGCAGTGTAGAGAGCTGGATCAAAACCTTCTGGGGATCCTTCGGAGCAATAGACCAGCGTCTTTGCAGAGACGGAGCCCGCAAAGACCGCTCCCAGCATCAGGCCAGTCGCTAGTTTCAGTGTATTCTTCATGATCATTCCTTTTACAGGTTGGGTCAGTTCAGAGATTTCTGGAGAAAACATTCTTTAGCATGTGGAGCTGCGAACTCCCTAAATCAGTAATGTAGTTTCCGCTTCCCTGCTACTTCACAGCTTGACACGGTGGCCACTTCACATCCATTGTGAATCTTCAGATTACTTACCGACTTCTAATCCGATTTTTGATAGCCAGCCAGTTTTTTTACAACAACCGTCCACTCAGCATTCAGGGAACACAGACTAAATCCAGTCTTCTCAAAACGGTGAGTTTGTACCTGGTTCCTCTTCTCCAGTTCCTCCTCCACGCAAGAGTCAGTTTGTTGTAGAGTTGATGGTTGTAAGGAAGTCTGAGAGCAAACGCAATCTTGGTCTTTGTAAAAAAACGTTTGCTTCAACAGATCATGCCTGGTTTTTGGCAATGCTCACTTTGAATGTCAATGAAGAGAGCGTTACGTAGGATGCTGGAGATGGTACTGAGAGTCCACTCAAGTTTGAGCTGATCCGACCTTTCTGGGCCAACCAGCAGGAAACTGATGCTGTGATTGCGTTTTTGGAGGGTTTTACGGATCAAGGATTTGTTACTGGCTCCGCTTTTGCCAATCCTTAGCCTGAGAATCATCCAGCTCAGGGTATTACTGCAAGGGATAGAGAGGGATGAAAACTGGCTACTTTCTCTTGCAGTGAAGGTAGCCGAACTGCTGTAAGTGAGAAATCTTCGATTGTGCAATGCTGAAGCTTTCACTGGCAGATTTTTTAGAGCTGGGCTAGGAATCTTGGGCATTGAAAATTCACCTGGGAAAAGTTCCGTTGTCGCTCGTTTTCACTTGGCTACCAGGATCAGAAGACAGGTTTCTTCATCAGAAAGTCTCAACCATGATCAATCTTGCAAACACCGATCTAAAAATCTCATCGCTCTGTCTTGGCGGAAACGTCTTTGGCTGGACCGCTGATGTCACCAATTCAGAGGCAGTGCTCAGTCACTTCATTGATAATGGGGGAAACTTCATTGATACAGCTGATATGTACTCACAATGGGGCAACGGACACGTGGGTGGAGAATCAGAGAGGATCATTGGTAACTTGCTCAAGGCTAGAGGAGACCGCAGCTCCTTGGTGATTGCTACTAAGGTTGCCAAAATGGACAAACACCGTGGGTTGTCAGCACAGAACATCCGTGCCGCTTGTGAGGAGTCGCTGCAGCGACTTCAAACAGATTACATCGACTTGTACTATGCTCACGAGGATGACCCGAAGACCCCGATTGAAGAGACCCTGGGGGCTTTTGATTCGCTGGTTCAGGAGGGAAAGGTGCGCTACATCGCTGCTTCAAACTTTACGGCTCCTCGCCTACAGGAATCACTCGACATTGCCAAAAAAGCAGGGCTGGTTGGCTATGTGGCTGCCCAGGATCACTACAATTTGCTAGAGAGAGACTATGAAACCTCCCTTCAGCCCACACTATCCAAAAATTCGCTCAGTCAATTACCTTACTTTGGCTTGGCTCGTGGCTTTTTGACAGGCAAGTATCGACCAGGGAAAAACGTCAATTCTGTACGCTCTGGAGGAGTGGCTGGCTACCAAAATGCTCGTGGCTGGAACCTATTAACTAAGCTGGATGAACTAGCCCAGCAACATCAAACTACAGTTTCGGCAGTGGCCTTGGCCTGGTTGCGCGCTCAGCCTACAGTCGCCACTCCGATTGCCTCGGCTCGTAACCTTCAGCAACTTAAGGAAATTCTGCCTGTCGTCGAGCTCAGTGCCGGAGAATTGCAGACGCTGTCCAATTGTTGAGTCGTCTGCAAATCAGTCACCCACCACTGACGTAGTCCCCCCTCCAATCTTAGTTGGGCGAGGGTTTTTAGACTGCGTTGAATCCAAATTTATTTGCAAATGAACGAGGTTTTTAGACCAACTCAGACAAATCCTTTGAGGGGAAATAAATCAGGGGATAATGGATGGGTGCAATAGAGTGGTTCCCGATGCTTTCAGCTGAGCCTGCATATAAACGGAATCCAGGAAGCGTCTAAACTTGAAACCGATGTTGTGAAACACCCCCACCTCAATGAAGCCAGCCCGCTCATGCAACCGAATGGAAGCGTGGTTGGCCGAGTCTCCGATCACGGCGATCATCTCCCGATAGCCCAAGGCTCCACACTGAGGCTGTAGCTCCTGCAGGAGCTGCAGCCCAATACCCTGTTTGCTGAATTCAGGATGAAGATAAACTGAATCTTCCAGGGTGAAGCGATCACCTGCCCGAGGACGATAGGGGCTCGCGTAGGCATAACCCGCAATTTGTTCTGTGACTTCCGCAACAAGGTAGGGCAGACCCTTTTCGTGAACAGATTGGGCCCGGTCGGTTATCTCCGCAAGGCTGGGGGGTTCCCATTCCCAAGATCCGGTTCCATGCAATACATGGTGGGCGTAAATCTGCTGAATCTGAGGCAGATCGTCAGCAACAAGAGGTCGGATTTTCAAGGAAGTGTTAGCATAAAACCAAAGCTCAACTCACTTACCTCCCCAAGAATCACGCAAAGTGACGATGCGATTGAAGACCAAGGAATCTGTTTTGGAGTCCCGAGAATCGAGACAGAAGTAGCCAAGCCGTTCGAATTGATAGGCCATTCCTACTTCAGTGTTTATCAAATTGGGTTCCAGCCAGGCTTGTGAGAGGATCTCCATCGAGTTGGGATTGAGGTCGAGCAGGAAGTTCTTGTCTGGGTAATCACTTCCCGGTGTGGGTTGGGAGAATAAACGATCATAAAGTCGGATCTCAGCTTGGATGGCATGGGCAGCAGAGACCCAGTGAATGATTCCCTTAACCTTGCGTCCCTCCGGTTTCCGTCCTCGGCTGGTGTTGGGGTCGTAGATGCAACGAAGCTCGATGACCTTACCGGAAGCATCCTTGATGACTTCTTCACAACGAATGACGTAGGCGTTTCGCAGACGCACTTCTCCACCTGGAACCAACCGATGGAAGCCCTCCGGTGGATCTTCGTCGAAATCATCCTCTTCGATAAAAATTTCACGACTCATAGGGATAGGCCGTCGTCCACGATCCGGAAATTGCTGATGAACTGGGGCATCCAACTCCTCTTCCTGATCTTCTGGACAGTTAAGGAGAACAACCTTCAGCGGACGCAGGACCGCCATGGCTCTGGGGGCCTTGGAGTCCAGATCTTCACGGATACAGTCTTCCAAGACGCTCATGTAGATGTTGTTTTCAGCCTTGGAGATGCCAATACGTTCGGCAAACAGTTTCAGACTTTCGGGGGTGTATCCCCGCCGTCGCAAGCCTGAGATGGTGGGCATGCGTGGGTCATCCCAATCAGAGACGTGACCTTCTTCAACGAGCTGAATCAAGCGCCGTTTGCTGAGCACAGTGTATTGTAGGTTTAGGCGACTGAATTCGATCTGACGAGGGTGACAAGGCACGTCCAGTTGGTCCAACACCCAGTCATAGAGAGGCCGATGATCCTCAAACTCGAGAGTGCAGAGAGAATGGGTGATGCCTTCGAGAGCATCAGAGAGGCAATGCGTGTAATCGTACATCGGGTAGAGGCACCATTCGTTTCCTGTTCGCTGATGAGTCACCTTGCGGATGCGATAAATTACTGGATCACGCAGGTTGATGTTCGGGGAAGCCATATCGATCTTGGCACGAAGGACATGGGCCCCGTCTTCAAATTCACCTGATTTCATCCTACGAAATAATTCTAAATTCTCTGCTGTGGAGCGCTCACGAAAAGGGCTCACCGTTCCTGGTTCAGTGAGAGTCCCACGCTGTTTCCGAATGCTTTCCTGCGATTGGCTATCCACATAGGCCTTACCCTGATGGATTAAATCCTCAGCGAAGTCATACAATCTTTGGAAGTAGTCGGAGGCATGGGTCAACCAATCTTGCCAGTCAAAGCCTAGCCAGCGCACGTCTTCGAGGATTGCTTGCACATACTCCTCATCCTCATTGATGGGATTCGTGTCATCAAAACGCATGAAGCAGTGTCCAGGGAATTCCTGCACTAGGCCAAAATTCAGAAAAATCGACTTGGCGTGCCCGATGTGGAGATAGCCATTTGGTTCGGGAGGAAATCGTGTGACAATTTCTTGATGCTTGCCGGATTGGAGGTCTTCCTGGATGATATTGCGAATGAAGTGAGTGGAGCGGACAGGTTCGGGCGATGACATTCTGAACGTTTGCTGCGAGGTTGGGAAAAAATGTAAAGCTAACAAATTTCCTGAGAACTGCCAAGATGTGCAAGTGCCATGATTACCGAGCTTTCTCAAAAAATTAAATTTCTACAAATCGATCAAGGTAGATCAAGCGCTATTGGGTATCGGTGAGGTTCATTCGGGACTTGTTTCTATCCAAAATACGCATACCCAATAAAGTGGAATTATTTGATCAAATCTTCAGAGTTAGCGATTCAAAATCATATTGGGTTCACAATTTCAAACCACAGAGAGCAGGTAACTCATGGAACCAGTTAGACCAAATGAGACCGAAGGGGAAAATAATGAGAGTGGAAATCATCAACCCTTGATCACAAGTGCGGTCGTCATCGGGATTGTACTAGCTTTAGTGGCAATCATTGAGATGGGTGGACTTCAACTCTGGGAGTGGATTCAAAGCCTCGAAGAAGTAGCGCAGTAGAAAGTGGAAGGGCAATAAAGATTGAGACTTACAGGATAGATCAGATGAAAACGATCAGCGAGAAAGTGGAGTTTTGATTAGGCATGAGTGAGGTAGGCTTTCGACTGGTTCCCCAAGCTGGACTCGAACCAGCGACCCAATGATTAACAGATGCTCGCTCGAGCCCTGAGAATCTGGGTACATCTATCACATTCTCTAAAACCCGCAAAAAGTCTAGCTGTGCGGGAAACTCCAAATATATATTTAGACTCATCTCCACATAAATTGGATTCCTAGTGCGTCTAAATTGCGCCTGGAAATTTCACTTTATTTCTACATCAGTGCGCCCAAATTGCGCCTAAGAGCATCTGACCAATTACCTTCACTTAGAAATACTGATAGTTAAGGTTATTGACTCTATGATTTTGAATCATAGGTTCTAATAGGAACGCTCCCTTCTGGCAAATTTGTTTGCCTCACTGAGAAGAAAATACTCAGGAGATGAAATGGCAACGGTGACTGAACGCCTACGTAAAAATGGTAAAAAGATCTTTCGAGTGGAGATTCGCATCAAAGGTAATCCTCCTCTAAGTAAAAGTTTCGAAAGAAAGGCTGATGCAACTGATTGGGCCAGACAACAAGAGGTAAAGATCAAACAAGGTTGTTTGCTCTCTCTTGATGCAGATCGTCAAACAATAGCTTTGATAATTAGTAACTATCTTGAGGACATTGTAAGTAAAATGTGTCTGTCATCTCGTTCCAGCTATTCCAATCAGCTTTATTGGTTTCGAGATCGGGTTGGGCAGTTTACTCTGCGTCAATTAATTCCTGCTTTGATCGTTCAACAGAGAAAAATCCTTCAGAATGAGGATTCCACAAGAGGTAAAAGATCAGCTGCAACATGCAACCGCTATCTAGCTGAATTGAGTTCTTGCTGTTCCTATGCGGTTGAGCAACAGATTCTTGAAGAAAATCCTTGCAGAAAAATAAAGAAGCTTACTGAGCCCAGAGGCCGGACACGCTTTCTTGGCGATCAAGAACATGAAAAATTAATTGCAGCCTGCAAAGACAACTCCCCTCAACTTCATCTTGCTGTCGTACTCTCTTTGGCTACAGGTGCGAGAAGAGATGAAATCTGGTCGTTACGCTGGGAAAATGTCGATATGGCAGAGGGATATCTAACCTTTCATGAGACAAAGGACGGAGACATTCGATCTGTTCCCGTTATTGGGCAGGCATTAGATCTATTGAGAGAGTATCATCGTAAACATCGACTGCTGCATACTTCACTATTGTTTCCCTCTTCAACAAACCCTCAGAAACCTTTGGAATTCAGAAAACGTTGGGAGTCAGTCTTACGGAAGTCTGAAATCGTGAATTTCCGATATCATGATTTGCGGCATTCAGCAGCCAGTTATATGGTCCGTAATGGTATGGATTTGAGACTTGTGGCAGAGATACTTGGTCACAGGACACCGCAGATGACGATGCGCTATAGTCACCTGAAGCGAGGTCATCTGAAGCAGGCAATGCTTGGAGCGATGGGTGCGTAATCAATTGGAAACCTATTAGGTTCACCCTCTACCATCAACACAATACTTGAGTTGAAAACTGGTTTGCTTTAGAAGTAGATCAGTTTTTCAACCTTCTAGATGCTCGGTGTTATCTAGATAAATAGTAGACTTGGAATTAACAAGATGTGAATGCGTATGAGGTTAAAAGATAAGAGTGTTGTTGTTACAGGTGCAACAGGAAGTATAGGTAAGGAAACAGCAAAGCTATTTAAAAGTAATGGTGCCAAATTGGCACTTTTAGGCAGAGACAAAAATAAATTGGAGGAGCTGCAAACTGAATTAGGCACTGATGAAAATACACTCTACATTGAATACGAAGCCAGAGACGAAAGTTCTGTTGCTTCCGCGATCAACAAAACGAATGAAGAATTTGGATCTTTGGACGCTGTAGTTGCAAATGCAGGAACTGAAGGGGTTATTCAGTCATTGACAGACTACACAGTAGAAGACTTTAGCTACACGCTCGAAGTCAATGTTACAGGAGTATGGTTGCTGATGAAGCATGCTACTCCGATAATGACTGGGCAAAAAAAAGGTTCATTCATAGCCATATCTTCGGGTGCCGGCGTAGTTGGTTCAAGTGGTCAGTGTCCATATGCTGCTAGCAAGCACGCAGTCTGTGGAATGATCAAAACTGCCTGCATTGAATTTGGTTCAAGTGGTGTCCGTTTCAACGTTCTTGCACCAGGTCCAATTGCAAACCGGATGATGGAATCACTTCACAAACAAATAAACCCTGTCAACCCAACGGAGGTTGAAGATTTTGTCAAAAGTAAGATTCCAATGGGCAGATACGGAACTGATGTGGAGATTGCTCAATTCGCACTTTTCCTTGCTTCGGATGAATCCACTTTCTGCAATGGTGGGGTTTTTCTAGCAGATGGAGGCCTCACTGCTGGTTGAAGGGTTTATCATTCATAGTCTGCACTATGGAGATGTTCTATGGGCAGGCAGTGTTTTACCAAACGAATCTGAGAATGATTTGAATGCAAAGTTTTAGTAAGGAGAGTTTGGTGATCTGTATGGGTCACTTCCTGTGGTTGTAGTATTCAAAATCTTGTTAGAAGAATGACACTAGGATTAGCTAATAGCTACAGAACCGATCTCTTCAAGATGAGCCAACGGACAGATAGAAATATTTTCTTTTGAACCTTCAAAAAGTTGAATTTTGGAGAAAGGGGAGGGTGAGCCAAAAGCCCCTACCTGTTGTTTATTACCTCCCCTAATCGATTTTTATTTAGACGCGGAATGCTGTTGGTTGTTCCACAAATCGGATAGGAGGGCAATTAAGTGGTGCCTTAGTGTCTTCAGATTTTACAAATCTTTTCTTCTACAGTAATAAAGGCCCTTTTAGGGTATTTTTTTCATAGAAACTTTTTCTGTAAAAAGTTGAAGACACCTCTAAAAAAGCCGTCTAGATCTCATAAATACTGGGCTTGTTGTGTCATGCACTGATTGCTGACATGATGACATTTTCGATGACACTTGGTCCAAAAACTTCCAAATTTGCTTCTTCCAACAAAGAGGTCTTGTGACACCTCCATCAAGTTGAAGAC
>JAQWOT010000367.1 GCA_029245725.1 SAR324 cluster bacterium
CATTCCTGCGGGGGTAGATAACAATTCCAGAATCAAACTCTCTGGTGAGGGTGAACATGGGATTGATGGGGGACCTCCGGGAGACCTCTACGTTGTGATTCGTGTGAAGAAACATCCGATCTTCGAACGGGATGGATCTGACATATATTGTGAGGTTCCAATCAGCTTTCCACAAGTAGCCCTTGGCACTGAAATTGAGGTTCCTACCTTGGAGGGTAAAGCTCGCTTAAAAATCCCAGCTGGCGCCCAGTCCCACAAAATATTTCGCCTGAGGAATCAAGGAATCGTAAACTTGCGTGGTGGCAACAGAGGGGATTTGCATGTGCGGATTGTAGTTGAAACTCCGACAAATCTCTCTGTTCGACAAAGAGAGCTACTTGAAGAGATGGAAAACATCAGTGATCAAGATAGTCACCCCCTGAGAGACAAATTCATGAACACAATCAAAGGTTTTTTCTCCTAGAAAAATCATGAATTTGTCTAACACAGATTTGTTTGATGATTTTGAAGATCAACTTCAAGGTTGTGAACTCTCATTCCAAAACTTTAGTGGTAACAAGAGCTTTTTTGGCCAGATCTCCACAATCAGGTGCCATGAAGACAAGAGTCTAATTGCCAGACTCTATCGGAAAACGGTCAGGGAAGGGTTCTGGTGATTGATGGTGCAGGCTCCCTTCGTAGAGCCCTTGTTGGAGATGTGATCGCAGAGCTTGCCCGTGGCAACGGTTGATCTGGAATCGTTGTGCACTGTGTGATTCGTGACAGCGTTGCAATTGGTAAATTGGCTTGAAGGCTCTTGGTACGAGTCCTCGTAGAAGTACCAAAACGGGATCTGGCTTCCAAAACATACCCCTACAATTTGGGAACACCTACTTTACACCAAACCATTGAATTTATTGTGATTCTGATGGAATAACAGTATCTCTGACAAACTTACTCGCCTGAAATACCCCCTGCACCCCCATATATCCTGATCGAACGATCTTCCAACACTTGAATCCTCCCTGAATAAGGGATAAGTTCGTCGGCTCAATTTAACTGGAAATAAGTTTGGTTCAACAGACAGTTCACAGAATAGTATTACGCTAACTCAAAGACATGCCCCAACCTAAGTTGATTTCTCTAGCAACTGCAGTTGATCGCTTCACGCAAAACGGTGTTCAATATGCCAGCGGTGCGGCACTACCAATCGGTTCTGATGCGATCGTTCTTGGACGGGAACTTTTGCGTCAGGGTCGGAATCAACTCCATGCGATTTTTCACTGTAATTCCCAGCAACTCAATCTCTTGGCTGGGGCTGGTGCTGTGGATAAAGCAGAATGTGGTTTTTCTGGTCTCGAGGTTTTTGGATTTGCCAACGGACTGCGCAGAGCGGTAGAAACTGGTGTGACCCAACTGGAAGATTATTCCAATCTTGCCATGGCAATCAGGCTATTTGGTGGTGCGATGAACTGGCCCTTCGTACCCGCTACAGTAAATATCGGCTCCGACATTCAGTATCGCAGCGCTTTCTCACCAGAAGAATATCCAGCAACCAGCAAGATACCTATGATCACCGATCCCTTCAGTGGTCGACAACTCGGGGCCTTTCAAAGTTTACAACCAGAAGTTGCTGCAATTCATGTCTCCATGGCCGACTTACTGGGTAACGCTATCATGTTGGGAACGGAGTGGAGCCGGTTTGAATTATCTCGTGCCGCCAAAAAGGTGATCTTGGTGGCTGATGAAATTGTCCACACAGACTGTATGAGACAATTCCCTAACCTGGTCCGCATTCCAGATATCGTAGTTGATGCCGTTGTCTACTGGCCTTTTGCTGCCTGGCCACAAAGTTCACCAGGACTTTATGATGTGGATGAAGATCATATGCGTTCAATGAACAAAGCTCTTGCTACGGAAGAAACCACCCAACAATATTTGAAAGACTATGTATTTAGCTACCAGAGTCACCGAGACTATCTGGGCATGATTGGCAATGAGACGAGAGAAAAAATCACCCAAACCGAAACCAGTTTTCTGATGGATCCTTACCGCAAGTGGATTCTTTCTGCAGATGAAATTTCAAAATTAGTTTTGGAGGGTGAGAGATGAACAGTCATAAGCTTGAATACACTCGCCAGGAAATGATGGCTATTGCCACTGGCCGGGAATTACGTGACGGCGAGCTAGCCATCTTTGGTGTGGGACTCTCAATGCTGGCTGGTTATTTTGCTCAAGAGCACCATGCACCAAATATTCGTGCAATGACGGAGGGTGGAGTTTATGGAGCAATTCCAGTTGGAGGACTCCCTTGGGGGATTGAATGCAACCGTATCTCAGTGAATGCGACCAGTTTCACGAATGGAGTGGATGCACTAGGATTTCTAGTCGCTTCCGGACGCTGTGATGTCGGTATTATTGGAGCCGCTCAGGTCGATAAGTTTGGAAACGTCAATACCACTGGAATTTGGGATGGGGAGATTGGAGAACACTATCGAGCGCCCAAAACCAGGCTAACTGGCGCTGGAGGAGCAAACGATATTGCATGTGGAGCGGGTAGGGTTTTGATCATGGTAGCCCATGAGCCAAAAAGATTTGCTGAAAAGGTAACCTACATAAGCTCACCTGGATACTTGGATGGCGGGAATACTCGAGAGCGTTACGGTTTTGTAGGAGGTGGCCCCTCTGCAATCATCACAACTCTAGGTATCCTCAGACCTAACCCCGATACCAAGGAATTTCAACTAGATGCCTACTACCCTTTCTCAAACATAGAGGAAATCCAGTCCAATACTGGTTGGGAACTGAAGGTTTCTCCAAGGGTGCATGTTGTATCAGAACCAACTGTGGATGAATTAAAAGCATTGCGGAAAGTTGATGAAACTGGAGCGTTGCGCAAACAGTGAGACAAGTGATCAATTTCTAAATTTAACTCAATCAGAGAAGAAAATGACTGAAGCAGCTTTGGTACTTTGCCACGACGATGAAGGCGTGACCACACTGACTATGAATCGACCTCAAGCACGGAATGCTCTCTCCCAAGGAATGCTGAGAGCAATGCTAGATGCCTTCATTGAGGTTTCTACAGATGAAAAAGCCAGAGTTGTCATTCTGGCAGGAGCTGGCCCTGGCTTTTGTGCGGGACACGATCTCAAGGAGATCAAGGCTCAGAATTATTCAAGAAATTACACAGAACAACTTTTCGCAGATTGTGCAGAGTTGATGCAGACGATCATCCGTCTACCTAAACCTGTAATTGCCCAGGTAGATGGAATAGCGACTGCTGCAGGAGCCCAACTCGTAGCAAGTTGTGATTTGGCGATTTCCTCACAAGAGGCACGCTTTGCAACACCTGGTGTTAATATCGGTTTATTTTGTTCCACTCCAATGGTTGCTCTTTCTCGTAATTTATCGAACAAGCACGCTATGCAGATGCTACTGACAGGCGACCTGATTGATGCCCAAAATGCCTACAGAATGGGATTAGTCAACGAAGTTGTCGATGCAGAACAGCTTGAGATGAAGACGATGGAACTGGCAAGAAAGATTGCCTCCAAATCTCCACTGACTGTCGCTATCGGCAAGGAAGCCTATTACCGGCAGGCTGAACTGCCATTGGGTGAAGCGTATGATTACACGAAGGAGGTGATGGTTCGAAATCTGGAGGCTCGGGATGCTCAAGAGGGAATCTCTGCTTTCATTGAAAAACGTCATCCCGTCTGGTGTGGGAAATAGTTCCATCTACGATCAGTTGCGTCTTCGCAGTAGGATTCAGAATCTCCCAATGAGCAACCTGGAGATAAAAAAAACCACCATGCCAACCACGATGGTTAGCAACAGGTTGTTTTTCCACCAACCCGCCATAAAGGCTGCAAAGGCTCCCAAAAGATGGGGATTTTGCCAACTAAGTTGGACAGAATCTCCCTGAGGAATCAAGACAGCGGGAGCGACAATCGCCATCAAGACAGCCACTGGAACATACTGCAGCGCACGCTGGAGAGGCTTAGGAATTTGTAAGGAGCCTGCCAGTCCAAACGGAAGATAACGGACCAGAAAGGTTACCAAGAACATCCCACCAACTAACAAGAACTCATTCATCGGACTTCACCAACCTCAGTTATTCGATTACTAGCCAATCTTTGTTCCAGAAAAAAACCAGTAGCTACTCCAGCTAACGCAGCAATCATCAGCCCGAGTTTGTTTGGCAAACCATGCAAAGCCAAACCTAGGGCTGAAGCAACGATGGCCGCGGCGATCATTGGACGATTCTTCAGATAAGGCACAACGATGCCGATGAAGGTTGCAGACATGGCGAAGTCCAAGCCCCATTCCTCCAAACCCGGCACCACTCTCCCAAAGAAAATCCCTATCATCGTACATAGTTGCCAATTGAAATACATGATGAGTGCGGAGCCTAGGTAGTACCAGTGCATGTGAGTTATTGGCGAGGGTTCAGCATAGTGCCGAACAGCCACCGCAAAGGTCTCGTCAGTCAGCCAGAAAGCCAAAGGAATGCGCCAACGTTGAGGCAAGTGCCGAACCTGCTGGAGAAGTGTAGTTGAATAGAGGAGGTGTCGTAGATTCACCACGAAGGTGGTCAACACAATGACTGGCCATGTGGCCCCAGCAGAGACCATTCCGAGGGCTATGAATTGAGCTGATCCAGCAAAGACAATTGCTGAAAAAGCCAAAGCTCCCCAGAGAGAAAGTCCTCCACTCTCAGAGAGAGTTCCAAAGATAATTCCAAACGGAATTGCTCCGACAATCAATGGTAAGGTATCCCGAACTCCCCTCCAAAACTCACTTTGTGGTGTCGAATTCATGGGATCACATCAACCTAAGGCAGTTGACCAAGGAAGAACTGACAGGCATCGCTTCTTTCAATGCAGAATGGGAACAGCAGTAACTTCACCCGACTGAACCTGCCACAGCTCAGCGTAAGTTCCCCTGAGCTCCAATAAGTCATCATGATGTCCTTCCTCTACCACCTGACCATCTCTCAACACCAAAATTCTATCAGCATGTCGGATCGTGGAAAGTCGGTGAGCAATAATCAACGCAGTCTTCCCTTTTGTGATTCTGGAAAGACTTTGTTGGATTGCCCTCTCTGTTTCAGTATCAACTGAACTGGTTGCTTCATCAAATACCATGATTGGAGCATCTTTCAGGATCGCCCTGGCAATGCTGAGACGCTGACGCTGTCCACCAGATAAACGAATGCCTCGCTCACCAACCACAGTTTGATAATCATCTGGCAAGGTCATGACGAAATCATGTAGCTGAGCTGATTCTGCCGCAGCCTGGATTTGGGCTAGGTCTCTATTCGGGGAACCATAGGCTATATTCTCCGCAATCGTGCCATGAAACAGGTAAACATCCTGACTTACCAGGGCGATATGACTTCTAATGTCCTGAAGCGTTAGATCCCGTAGATCTAGCCCATCAAGGCAAATTGCTCCACCAGATGGATCATACAAACGCAGGAGCAACTTGATCAGTGTTGACTTCCCAGCACCTGTTGCTCCAGCAATTCCGATTGTTTCTCCAGACCGCACCTTGAAATCGAGACTACGCAAGACCGGCTCGCCCCGACGATAGGTAAAATGGACTTGATCGAAGTGTATCTCTCCCTGCATCGGTTTAGGAAGGACTCGAGGTTTGGCAGGATCTTGAATTTTGCTAGGAGTTTGCAAGAGGCCAAACGTCCTTCGGGCACTGGCCTTGGCACGCTCATACTCATCGAGCGTGATCCCCATCCGAGTCAAGGGCCACAACATCCGCTGGATAAGCATTGAAAACAGAACCAACTCACCAACTGTCAGTACTCCCTTGTCCTCCAGAACCCAGTAACTTCCAAGCAGAAGAACCCCCCCAAAACCAATTGCCACTGCCATTCGAATAAGAGGGACATAGACAGAACTGAAGCGAATTGCAGCATGATTGGCTTTCTTGTATTCCAGTGATGCTTTAGAAACTCGTTGGGATTCAAATGCTTCTGCTGTGAAGCTCTTGATGACAAGTATGCCTGCAATGTTGTTTTCAAGACGACTACTCAACCCTCCAACTGCCTCTCGAACTTGCTTATAACGTGGTGATATGAGGTTTTGATAAAACCAGCTTCCCCAGAGAATCAAGGGAACAGGAAGCAAGCCAATCAGAGCCAATTGCCAGGAAACATCCACCAGTACAAAAATTGAAAATAAAAACAGCACCAGTAACTGAAGCAGTTCGTTAAAACCTGTGTTCAAAAACCTTTCAATTTGATTGACGTCATCATTGAGCATCGCCATAGTTTCTCCCATGCGGTGATTCTCAAAGAATTCAATCTCTCGTTTCTGGATGTGGTTGTAGGCATCTGTCCGTAAATTGTGTTGGACTCTTTGAGCAAGGTTCATGAAGCCATACTGGTAGGCCCATTCAAATAGGCTCTCAAAGCCAAAGATGACAACGCCAAGTACTGCAAGAAATACTGCCAGAGACCATGGATCTGATGTACCCACAAGATTAGCGATCCATTCAGGGGGTTCTCGGCGAACAGAATCTATCACCCAGCCCACAAGAACTGGAGGCATCAAGTCAAGAATCTTGTTCAAAATGCTGTTAAAACAAGCCCACGTAAACCAGCCTCGATGAGGTAGGATGTAGTACAGCAGGCTGATCATTGGATGTGGAGTGGAATACATCTAGTAACTTTCTTTAAATATCTCGTAGCGTTGAATTGGGCCAAGAAGGTTTCCAACTCAATGTATGCAAATCCATTCAGAACAATTCTTGAATGGCATTTTACCGGGGTTATCCTGCCTTAAATTCAGTAATTTTGCACTTTCTCAAAAACATGAGTTCACATGTCGTTTTTTTGTCGTGGTCCCTTGCTGTTCAGCTTGCTTGGATTCGGAATTTTTGCTTGCAGCAGCAATCCGCCCAATAATGTTGATTTCAGTTATCCAACCAACAAAAGACTTCATGTGATGGAACTTTGTGAATTGCTCTACACTCCACGCTATGCTCGATACGTTGCTCCCTCTCTGGATGCGCGCGTACAAAAATTGGTTCCAATTTCAAATGGTGTGATTGCCCGATTTTATGATGGCCGCAGGTATGAAGTGCCATTGGACTCCCAATTGCCTCCGGGCGAACACTACTGTGTCTTTGAATCCAATCCGACCCCTTGTGCTTCCAACGACAAGGACTGGGACCGTCGCTGTGAGCGTAAAACCCCGATGCGTATTGACCGATTCGCCAACTGATTCCCAAAAACACTCCCCATGAATGCTTTGATTCTTGTCGATCTACAAAATGATTTCACTCCCAGTGGGGTGCTCCCGGTTCCTGAGGGGGACAGCATTGTTCCGTTGATCAATCAACTTCAGCAAAAGTTTGACCTCGTTGTAGCAACACAAGACTGGCATCCCTCTGACCATCAGAGTTTTGCAGTTCAGCACGAGGGAAGACAACCAGGAGAATTAATTGATCTGCATGGAATATCGCAAGTCCTCTGGCCAATTCACTGCGTTCAAGAAACCGAGGGAGCCCAATTCATCTCCAATTTGGATCAGAGTAAGGTCAAAAGAGTTTTCCGCAAAGGGCAAAATCCACGAATTGACAGCTACAGCGGATTCTTTGATAACGACCACCAGAGCAGTACAGGAATGGGGGAGTATCTAGGTGAGCAAGGAGTAGACGAAGTATTTGTGGTATGTCTGGCAACCGACTACTGTGTACACTTTACGGCAGCAGATGCCACTGAATTCGGGTTCCAAACTATCATGATTTCAGATGCGACTCGTGGAGTGAATTTGCAGAAGGGAGATGTGGATCGTGCCCTTTCTGCTTTGCAGGAGCAGGGGGTCCGCATTCTTTTGAGTTCGGAGTTGCCCTGATCCGTCACAAAGATTTAAACAGTTCTTAAAAGTGCTAGAGGCTTCTGACGTAACGTTCTATGTGCTGCAAGACTGGCTGTCACAACGCTAAGGGCTACCACTGCCATCAAAGTAACCGCATTGCTCCACCAGTTGATTCTCCAGAGATTTTCGAAGACCACCCACGAAATGATGAAAGAAAAGATCAAGCTGAGTAGTAGGCCCGAAGCTGCTGCAAACAAAGCCAGCAGCCCAAACTCTGTTTGAACAATGCGCATCACTAGGGGGAATCGTGCCCCCAAGGTCTTGAGCAGATTCATCTCCCAAACCCGACTTTGTACTTCCTGGCGAGCGATAGAGTACAAGACCACCAGACCAGCCAGAATTGCCAAATACGCCATAAAATTAATTGCAAAGCTGACCTGATCAATGATCTCGAAGGCTCTCGCTAAAATTCTGGTTACATCAATCACAGAAATATTGGGAAAGGCACGAACGATACTGTTTTGCAGAGAAAGTCGTTTTTCAGGAGGAACATTCCGAATACTAGCTAGGAAAACCTTGGGGGCATCTTCCAACGCTCCAGGCTGCATCACGATAAAGAAGTCTGGTTGAAAAGTTGTCCATTCCACCTTCCGCAAGTTAGCCACCTGTGCTTCAATTGGGATACCGGCGATGTCAAAGGTCAACCGGTCCCCAACTCGCCACTCACGCCAGCTAGCAAACTCTTTTTCCAAAGAAACCTGGACGGGTTGGTCACCCATGAAATCATAGTTTCCGCTGAGTGGCGTACCTTCTACAATCCCAAGGTTTGCCTGATCCGCAGAAAGATAGGACAGGTTGTATGTTCGACTCCTTCGTCGGCGTTCACGGTTTTCATCACGAACTACATCATCTCTGTCCTGTCCTTGGTAAATCTCTCCATTAACCATTGAGAGTCGAGCTCTCACCAATGGAGAAAGGCTCTCTAGCACAAAACCTTCTTGGGTGACCACGTTGGTCAGACCTGCGATCTGCTCTTCCTGGATATCGAAGACAAAAAATGTTGGGACCCGACTGTCATCAGGTCGTTCCAATTCTTCGACCAGCCCCTGCTGCAACTGTGGAATCAGATTGATCAGCAGGGTTCCCAAGGACATTGACAGGAAACAGGAAATCGCCGCAACTCGGTTACGATTTAGGCTACGAAGAGCGATCTTGAAGACGGGTTTTTGACGATTCGAAAGACGCCCACAGACCTTGAAGAGCAGCCAGGCCAACAAAGCCAGGACTAGCAAGGCTCCCATGAAAAGCAACAAAAACAATCCCCCTCTTTTGAATCCGGCAACCCAGATCGTCAGTCCTCCATAAACCAAAAGACCGGGTAAGTAGCTCACCAGCTTCAGCTTCCAGGTGTTACCACGACTGAACTCTCGACTAGTATCCCGTAGTAGGGCAATTGGTTGAACACGATGAATTGAAGTCAGTACAGGTAAACAGAAAATCAGACTACCAATGGTTCCCAACACCATGGCCACCCCGAGACTGGCCCAAGGCATTTTTTGTTGAAACCCAAGTGGAAGAAAATCTGAGACAAGATGAGGTAGAATCTGTAACAAGGCTAGAGACGCGAAGGTGGAGACAATGACTGCCATCCCACCCAGAATCAATATCTGACTGAGTAATAGGAGATAGGTTGACTTTCTGGCAGCCCCTAAACTCATGAGAATTGCTATTTCCTGAAAACGGCTGTGCAAATAATCTCGGAATAAATAGGCTGCGCCCAATCCTGCTAGAAACAGAGCAACCAGCGAGACCATTCCCAGATAATCATTCAGATAGCCCAAGGCTCGGCCAACTTGCTGGCTTGCTCCGGCAGGGGTCTGAACTCTAAGCGAGTATGCTTCTTCACCGAGTTCATCCAGATCCTTCTGTAATTTTTTGGCAGCTAGTTCTTCATCAATTCCTGGAGCTAACTTGTAATACTCACGGTGGAAAACCCTGCTTTTCCCAACAGCTGTTAGGCCTGTGTTCTGGACCTGCTCGTAGCTCATGTAAATTCGGGAAGCCACTCCAAAAGTAGAGAAGCTGGTTCCTGGATCCTGCAGAACTACATCAGCAATCTTGAACATCTGGGTACCAATCTGCAGGGAATCTCCCAGTTTCAAATCTAGAGAGGTCAGCAAGTCAGGATAGACCCAGATGACTGGCTCCTTCAGCGCTTGGGCAACTTCGCTTGGTCCAATGATTCCTTTTTCCTGAAGTTCCAATTCTCCGTATAGTGGAAAGCCGGCATCAACAGCAATAATCTGTGATAAGCGTGAATTGACTCCACTGGCAGACATTGAAACAAAGGAGATCTGACGACTCTGATCAATGGGTTCAAGGCTCTTGCTAATCGTTCGGAGTTCTTCTTCTGTGAAGGGACGAGTTGCATTGACCGCAATGTCAGCGGTTAGGATACTTTTCGCATTACGTCCCAAATGACTTTGGATCGATGAATTGAAAGAATTAAGCGCTAAAAAGCCTACCAACCCAATTGCCAGATTAAGGACGAAGAAAGCACTGAATTTACGGTTGTTGCGGATTTCTCGCCAAGCCAGTTTAAACCAGATCTGCATAGGCCTTTGATCAAAGAAA
>JAQWOT010000368.1 GCA_029245725.1 SAR324 cluster bacterium
GACCTCAATCAAAGAGCAGGCCTTCGTCTTGGGTTGGTTGACTGGTAACTGCCCAGCAGCCTGGACAAGCCAGCGGGAGAGAGTTTTGTGATGCACCCCAAGAATTCTGCCAATGGCTCTGAGCCCCAGTCCTTCGAGGTATAGCTTTTGAGCCTGTTCTTTGAGGGCGGGATCCTTGCCTCTGCGCATTGTCTGAAAGGTTCGTCGACAAGCTTAGCAGTGGTAACGTTGGGCCCCTCGATTCTTACCAAAGAGGATGTAGTCTGGATGTGCACAGCGAGGACATTGCATCGTTAGATCTCGAAATCGCGGAGATTACTTCATTTGTCTAAACGACGCAAATGCTACAATCCCTTTAATTTATACCAAAACAATCAGAAAAACCCCTTCCATTTATGTTCAGGAAAATTAAATCGAATTATCCTGAATTTCTTTTGCACTTCTGATTACCCATTAGTAAAAGTCTTATTAATTGAATTAATCCTTCAGCTAAGCCCTTTGTCATTATTGATAATCAAAAATACCTTTAAATTACGTCACAGATGATTCTTCTCCCCAAGATGCCAAGCACTTTGAGCAAAACTTTCATAAAACTCGGCCAAAAGAATCATGGAGAATAATAAGAAAAAAATTCAGCAAATAGAACGTCTCTTGGAGGTCATGAGGATCCTAAGAGATCCCCTAAAAGGGTGTCCTTGGGACAAAGAACAGAGTTTTGCTTCAGTTGTGCCTTACACGATTGAAGAAGCTTATGAGGTTTATGAAGCTATTCGAAAACAAGACTTTCAGGAATTAAAGGAAGAGTTAGGAGATCTTTTACTTCAGGTTGTTTTTCATTCGCAAATTGCATCAGAAATTGGTTTGTTTGACTTCGATCAAGTGGTCATGGGTATCTGTGAAAAAATGATTAGCAGGCACCCACATGTGTTTCAAGAAAGAGAGTCAAGAGATGTTCATTCACAAGGAGAGTCTTGGGAATTACAAAAAGCTGAAGAGCGAAAGCAAAAGTCATTTGAGCAAGGTAGACAGTTAAAGACATTAGACAATGTGGCATTAGCACTACCAGCGTTGATGCGCGCTCAAAAATTAAGCAAAAGAGCTGCGCGGGTTGGATTTGATTGGCCAAGTTCCAAAGTTGCATGGAAGAAGGTTGAAGAAGAAATCTGTGAAATGCAGGAGGAATTTGAAACTAAGGCACCAACTTCAAAAAGATTGCAGGAAGAATTTGGAGATCTCCTCTTTGCGCTCTGTAGCTGGGCAAGAAAGTCTGAAATAGATGCAGAAGTTGCCCTTAGAGATGCAAATTTAAAATTTATCCATCGCTTTGAATATGTAGAAGAACAAGTCAACCGTTCAGGGGAATCTTGGGGGCAGTTTTCTTTGGAGAATCTAATGGAATTTTGGGATGAGAGTAAAAAGAGATGATAATCATTTGAATCAATGTATTAATGAAGATAAGCTTTTGACTGAACCTTAGATAGAATGTTGATCTCTGTTCTTCTATGTTTAATTTTAAAGTCTTATTAGAGTAAATTATTCATAATTAAAAAATACTACATCAGGCAATTTATTTGAGAGTTTTGAATCATCTAGATACTGACCAAGCTAAGGAAAGATTTCCATTATTGTCATGATCGAACAATTTGCTTCAATCTATTTTTGGGATATAATCAGAAAGGTATAAAATAACGAATTATTATGTTTTATTAATCTAATAAATTTAATTACATGAACAAAAGAATTCAATTACACAGTTCATGTAATTAAAACTGGATCAATAGTAAGAGGTAAAGAATTCAGACTGCAGCATCCCCTTTTTCACCAGTTCTAATTCTGAGGGCCTCTACCAGATCA
>JAQWOT010000369.1 GCA_029245725.1 SAR324 cluster bacterium
GAGGCACCCGCACCGCTGTCATCAGAAGAAATCATCGATTATCTAACTGTGGCAATTGCGAATGATAAAAGCTTCAAGTTAGTTGATCGTGAAAATCTGCAATTGATCTACAACGAACAGAAGCTTAATCAAGAGATCTACATTGATGAAAACCAGGCACGTCGACTGGGAGAACTCTATGGAGTTGATGCCTTTTTATATGGGAATATTTCCAGGCGTGTGGACGGTGAATTCGTTGCTTCCATGAAAATGATGAATATCTTCAGTGGAGTGATCACCTGGGCAGATCTGCTGAAATTTCGTGAAAACGATGAAGGAAGTGTCACCATTTCCAACCCATTTTCGAGAAAGATCCAGGAGAGATTGGAGCGCAATAAGGGAAATGGGATGATTGCCATTCCAGGGGGAATGTTTTTAATGGGCACGGATGATCCCCTTTACGCCAACTCCAATCGACGTTTGATGCGGGTACGTCCCTTTCAAATTGATCAAACAGAGGTGAGCAATGGTGATTACTTTGCCTTCGTTGAAGCAAACAATCATCGGCGTCCAGTAAGTTGGACACAGGGGATGATGCTTCCAGAAAACGCAGAGCTGCCAGTTGTCGGCATCAGCTGGGAAGATGCGCGAATGTACTGTCGATTTCTAGGCAAGCGTCTTCCAACAGAAGCAGAGTGGGAGAGAGCTGCCCGCGGAACTCAAGGACGAAAATATCCTTGGGGACCAAGTTTCAGTTCAAACTTCTCTGTGACACGTGAAAGCAGAATCGATAGTAGTGTGAATGTGGAGAGTGTAAACAGAGATCAGACTCCTGAAGGAATCCGCCATCTTGCAGGAAACGTAAGAGAGTATGTTTCGGATGCTTATCGGCCAGGTGGACGAGCAGAGAGAATCTCAGACAGCAATAGTATGGAGCGTGTCGTTCGAGGTTCTTCCTGGGCGTTTGGCTCCTTTGAGGCAGCGGGCTTTTATCGAGGGTATACCCGGCCCAATTTAGCATGGCCCGATGTTGGCTTTCGATGTGCCAACGACCTTTAGGAGTTACGGATGTTCAGTTTGATCTTACTGCTGGGTAGTGCGTTTATTTTTGCGAATCCTGACCTCGGGAATTATTCGGCAACTGCTGATTACGGGTATTATGCGATTTCGGATACCATCGAAGGGTCCAAAGGAATTGAGAGCAAAGCTATCAGTGGAGCCTATGGTTTCGGTCTGGGAGTTCATGGAACTTACCTGAATCGTTCCCCATGGAGGCACTCTGTCACGTACAGAGAATACGAAGCGAACAATTATTTTATCCAGACGATGAGTGTTGGTCTGGATTACACGACAACCGTTCCGCAGGCCCCAATACAACTTGCTGTAGGTGCAGAACTAGGTACCGGTATATTTCATCCGCAAAATTATAAGTACCTAAAGCCACGAGAAACAACGGGTGGACAGATTCATACAGAACTGAGCCATTATTTCGTAGTGCAGGAACGTGTCACGTACTTCTTCCTCAAGCCCAGTTTTCGTTTCTATGAATTTGCGGTTTCAGGACAGCAGGGCCATCCCAATCAGGAGATCAATGGGACAGTGCCTGCTTTGTCAGCTGGAGTTGGTCTAGAATTTTAAATTTCTTAATTTTGTAGGACACATGGACGTGACCAGCCCCCTCTCCCCAACTGGGTTCCGTATTCTATCTTGTGCAGAGATTGAAGAACTCTGTGAAGCCATCCACAATCGTGATCCCTGGTTCGAATATTATCTTAGATTTGCTTTGTTGACAGGAATGCGCCGTGGGGAGATCCTTGCTCTGACTTGGCATGATGTTGACTTGTGGCTTAATAGGGAGATCATCGTTCCAGATCCCCGCCAACCTTACTATCGTGATCCAAAATGTCGAAGAATTCCCATTGATGAAATCTTACTGGGAATTTTACTAGATCTACGATCTCCTTCTCGCTGGGTCTTCCAGAAAACAGGTCGTCGAATGCTTGGAAGTACGGTCAGCCTCTTCTTCCGAGAGCTAAGCGTACAGACAGGTATTACGGTCACTTCGGAACACATTCGCATGACCTATGCGATGAATCGCTACCATCAGTTACGCCCAAGATCCCGTAAAGATTGGGAAATCTTACAGGAGAATCTGGGGCACAGAGATGTGTCGACCACTCGAAGCTATTTCCAGCGACACTTTAGCGAATTACCTTCGCATTCAGTGAATTGAGGAATCAGATGCAGCAGCTTGTTACTGCAACTATCTATCAGGTCAATCAGGTAGGTAGATTTTTGGAATAGATGTAACGCAAGAATTCGTTTTTACGTTCAGCTTCCTGAAAGCATCCACGATATTCGGCAGTAGTTGTCGAAGATGTTTGGTCTTCAATTCCTCTCATCATTACACAGAAATGCTTGGCATCCAGTAAGACTGCAACATCTGGGGTTCCCAAGGCCTGCTCAAGTTCTTCTGCAATCTGCCGGGTGAGTCGTTCTTGTACTTGAGGACGCTTTGCATAGTAATCCACGATGCGATTGATTTTTGACAAACCGATCACACCATTCTTGGGAATGTAAGCCACATGGGCTTCCCCAATAACTGGTAAGAAGTGGTGCTCGCAAAACGAACGAAAGGAAATACTCTTTTCAAGTAAAATGTTTTGATACCGGTAGGTGTTCTGAAAAAGCCGGATTTCAGGTTTTTTCTCTGGATTCAGACCACTAAATATCTCACTGACAAGCATTTTTGCAACTCGCCTAGGTGTCCCCTGCAAGCTATCATCAGTAAGGTCTAATCCCAATGTCTGCATAATTTCCCGGAAATGCTCCTCGATCCGCTGAATTTTGGTCTCGGAACTCAACTCCCAGGCATCAGCCCGCATCGGGGTTTCTAGGCTAGTGCTGTGGTGGCAATCGCCTAAGCTTTCAAATTCTTCAAAGGAGCGATTCAATTCTTCTGGAAGTCTCGACATTTAATTACCTTCAATTGGAAATGAATTTAGCGGTCCCGGAGTTTTTGTCGTTCTCCCATTGAATGACTTTATAGCACCATGCCCGACTATCTGATTTCCGCCTCACTAGTTTATCTGCGAAGTCGAGAAAATATCGCGCCATTCCCTCTGCACCACAGTTCTCAACAACCCGCAAATTACAAAGCCCCTTCTCGTGCATGTCCTGGAACATTTCTAAATAGGGATCTTGTTCGTTGATCAACAAAGTGTGATCACACATATACTCGAGATGTTCCTTAAGTTCTTTCAATTCTCCGAAGTCAAAAACGAAGTGATTAGCGTCTAATTCTTTACAAGCAAAGTAAAATTTAAAGCTTCTTGAATAACCATGTATGTGGCTACAGTGCCCTTGGTGGGCATGCTGTCGGTGAGCGCATGGCAAGTTGAAGTATTGTTTAGTGCAGGTGTAACGATATTTGCTCATATTTCCTTAAAAATCTCAGAAAAAGATGACCTAAAAAAATCAATTTCTTCCAAGAACATGCCAAGGCTAAGATAATCAGAAACTCAGTTATTTTGGAGTTTCTGTGAACTTAGTCTGATTCAAAAATCATCTTTAGAAGATTATTCTCATGTTTTAGAAGATTACTTTTCAAGATTATTCTTTTTTCATGAGAGACTTTTCAGTAATTCGTTAAGCTCCATTCTGGATTTGATGATCTTATCTAAAAGTCCAAATTCTAACGCCTCTTCTGCAACCATCCAATTGTCCCGATCGATAGCTTGCTTAATCGTCTCGTAGTCTTTGCCAGTTTGCACACAATAGATTTCAATGATCCGATCTCTTGTTTTGAGAATCTCTCTCGCCTGGATCTGACATTCTGTAGCGCGTCCTTGATAGCCCATAAGAAGGGGTTGGTGAATCATGATTTTCGCATTGGGAAAGGCAAATCTGCGCCCAGGATTGGCAGCTAAGCTGAGGATTGAACCCATGCTTGCAGCAAAACCACCTACAATTGTGGTTACTGGACAGGAGAGAAAGCGAAGCATATCAAAGATTGCAAACCCAGAAAAAACCTCACCACCAGGAGAATTGATGAATAGTGTAATAGGGGCCTCTGGGTCGTCTTGCTCCAAAAGTACCAGTTGTGTAAGGATTCGCTGAGTCAATTCAGAAGTGACTCCCTGCGAAATAACAAGAGTACGAGCTTGTAGCATCTTCACAGCAAGCCCGTGCATTTCAGGCGAATCTTCTTTTTTCTCTTCAGCCATCACAGATATTTGTGTGGAAGTCAGTTGGTCAAAAGTGGGCATAATTCACCAGCACAGTTGGGTTGAAATGATTTGAATCAAGGTTGATTCTAACGATAAGAATTTTGAAATTGTAGCTGTTCTGTGGGACTTAAGAAAGCAAGCTTTTGTTCAGCTTGGCAGAATTGGCGCATGGAGGGAGATTCTGAGAGTTCATAGACAGCCTGAGCTATCTTCTCAGGTTGGAAGTTTTGGTTGAAGTATTTTGAGTACTGGATTCTAAGATGATTTAAAATAAACGGACTCCCTTCTTCTCTACATTCTGAAAGATGTGTGATCACTTGTAGATAAGGACCCACCTCACCTGTGGCTATTTCTTCGGCCAAGGATTCACCAGCTTCCTCAAAAAATAACTTCAGTCTAGCTGCTTTGGGCCGATAAAAACTATCTGAAGGTTCAGAACTTCCACAACCACTAGTGTTGCTGCTGCGTCCGGCGGCAATGGTTGTCCCAATTGGAAGCATCGTGGTCGTCAGAAAGATCCCTAGAAAACTTGTTGGCAACTCCATCTTTGGGCAGTCACTAGCGTACGTTCTTTCTTCAACACTAAAGAAGGCCAAGAAGATAACTAGGGAAAGAAGAATCGTTTTCATTAAATTAGGATTCTTTTCAAAACATCATTAATGGTGATGATTAGTTTAGTAGAGAAAAATTCTGTAATAATCTAAGGAGCTATAATTCTTGCTCTGAGATTTGTTTTTGACCAGATTGATTTTGTTTGACGGCTCCAGCCTGCTCTAACTTGACTTCAATTTGAGCTGCAAAAGTGTGAAAGTCAGAGGGACGTATTTTTTCAGCAGGAACGCCTCTGAATTCTTTTCGGAACTGCTCCATCAATGGATTGATGTTACTAGTCAGTAGATTTGGGAACCTCGCACGATTTTCTAGCAGGAATTGCAATAAATGTTCACAGGATCTGGTGTCGTCCTGTGGCTTGCTAAAGCGTCTCTGAACATAGATAAGTAGCCAAGCCAGCCCCCACAAGACTCCCAAGCCTACGAGCAATTGATCAAACATAATCTCCTCCGCTGAATGTTTTCAAACCAGCTTTACAAAATCCTCCGGCTGTTTCCATCCCCAAGAATTAAATTGATTTACCAATTGCTGCCCTTTTTCGCCACCAATAGCAAGTAGCAGTCGCTTGTTCTTAAATTTTTCCCATGCTTTTTCATTCTCAGGCTTGGAGATTCCACTGACTGAGTTCCCCATTAATTTTCTTGGTGTACCTTGATGGATTTTATTGTCAATGATCCCTTCTACAGGTATTTCAAATTTCTGAAGTGCTTTCAGTAGGGACTTAGCACTACCTCCACTACCAACAACCCAGAGGTCCCGTCCGTTGAAAATTTGCTTCAAATTACCAAAATAAACCTTGGCCTGCATATTAGCAGTTTGGCGATATTGTGGTTCATAGTTGGAAATACATTCATTATTGAATCTTTTGTCTACAAGGGTAAATGCAACCTTACCTAATATGACACCTTGGATTCTGGCTCGATGAAGAAAATCATAATCTTCAGCCCAGGGGCTGTCATTATATCCACCCAATTTATAAAAGACTTCCTTTCGCATACAAAAAGTGGGGTGAGCGATAGGCGATTCTGCAAAAAGGGCAGTATGAATATCATCTGAACTGAGAAGTCGATTACTCCAACCCTCATGATGAAGAATCCATTTTGGTATAGATTCCCTTTTGGTATCTGAAAAATGCCGAAAACAAGAGCCAATCAAACCAACTTCTGAATTATTACTCAAATAGCTTACCTGCTTGAGAAGTCGTTTGGGGTGCATGATATCGTCTGCATCCATTCTGGCGATGATTGATCCACTTGCCAATTTTGCTGCAGCGTTCAAGCTTGGAACTATCCCTTGATGAGAATTTGAAATAATATGTATTCGCTTATCTATTCTGCTCCATTTTTCTAATTTCCAAGAGCTACTATCAGTCGATCCGTCATCAACAATACAATATTCCCAATTAGAATATTCCTGGTTGATCGTGCTTTGAATGCATTCGTCCAAATAGGCAGCATCATTATGGACTGGCATCAAAATCGATACAAGTGGGCCGTCAGTCAATTCAATTGACTCTCAAAGGGATGTGTTTAGGAATTAAATTCTTTTGCAATTCCAACTGCCGTTGAAACTGTTCTTCAAATATAGATTCTTTATTGTTTACTGCCCATTTTGCAAGCAATTGATCATGATCTCCGTTTGGAATTAGAAGCACACGACTTGATTCCAAACGAACCATCACTGAATGAATGGGCTATTTGTGTTCACGATCAAGAGTATCAGCAACTCGTAAAATTGCAGCGAGATTTCTGATGATCGTCTTGTTTTTAGGGGATAACTTCTGAAAATCAGTATGATTCTCAGAAGGGACAGATCCTGCGTGAT
>JAQWOT010000370.1 GCA_029245725.1 SAR324 cluster bacterium
ATAGTAGTTGATATCTCCCAATTGACTGGAAATCTGGTCATACTCCCAACCCTCAAAGGGCCTTCCCAGGTAGACTCCAATGATTTTTCCTAGAACACCTGCGTAGACTCGCTCCAAGTATTGATGATCCAAGGCATAGGGGAGTTTAGGTGAAGAATTTGATGACACAGGTGGACCCCGTTTGAATCAGGTTGTTTTAGAAGCGTTGGTTGAGAGACTGTTCCATAGCCTTCTCACACATTTAACAGCAGAAACTCCCGCTCCCAAGTACTGATCACCTGAAAGAAAGCTTCATACTCTGTACGTTTAACAGCAGAATAAATCTGGACGAATTTCTCGCCAAACAATTCCTTGGCAACTGGGTTGTCTTCGAAGAGAGCGACAGCCTCCGAGAGGCTACGTGGGAGACTGTAATCCCGATAGTAGGCACTGTCCGTTAGAGGTTCATCAGGCTGAAGACCCTGCCGAATTCCAAGATAGCCGCAACTCAGTGAGGCCGCCATCGCCAGGTACGGATTAGCATCAGCACCAGGCAGTCGATTCTCAACGCGCATGTCCGCTTGTTCTGCAAAGGGAACTCTCAGCCCCACCGTACGATTGTCTACACCCCAGTGTACGTTGATTGGCGCAGCCGTATTCGGGATGATCCGCCGGTAGGAATTCACGTTTGGACCAATCATCAGCATCATTTCAGGAAGATAGGTCTGCAGACCAGCAATGAAGGATAGAAACAGGGGAGTGTGATTCCCTTGCTCATCAGCAAATAGATTACGCTTGCTCTGTAGGTCGAACAGGCTTTGGTGCAGATGTAGGGCGCTACCGGGCAGATTAGCCATTGGCTTGGCCATGAAGGTCGCATAGACCTTATGCCGGAACGCGGTCTCGCGCATTGTTCTCTTGAACAGATAGACATGGTCTGCCAGGCGCAAGGGATTCCCATGGATAAAATTAATTTCCATTTGTGAGGGACCCATCTCGTGAGTCAACGCATCAATGTCTAGCTGCTGGGCTTCGCAGTAGTCATACATGTCTTCAAAGAGTGGATCGAATTCGTTGAGCGCATCAATCCCATAAAATTGACCGGTTGCTTCTGGCCGACCGGATCTCCCTACTGGAGGTGCTAGTGGATAATCAGGATCCTTGTTGATTTTTGTAAGGTAGAATTCCAACTCTGGTGCAATGGCGATCCCCCAATTCTCTTCCTCATAGAGTGCTAGGACTCTGCGCAACACATTGCGCGGGGAAATTTCAATAGCGCTACGGTCCATGTGCAAACAATCATGAATTACTTGGGCTGTAGGTTCCTGAGCCCAGGGTACGAGACAGATCGTGCTCGGGTCTGGCTGCAGATTCATGTCTCCATCTGCAGGATTAAGCGCTTCAATCTTCTTCTCATCCACCCAGTCGCCTGTTACCGTCTGCAGAAATAGGTTTTCTGGCAGACGAAGACCTTCCTTGCGCAAGAACTTGTCAGCCGGCATTATCTTTCCGCGGGCAATTCCTGTTAAATCAGGAATCAGACATTCGACCTCAGTGATCTGGTGGCGCTGGAGCCACTCATTCATTTGCCGGTAGTCTTCCTCTTTCCATTCAGGAAGCAGGGGGGACTTTTTCGAGTTTTGTGACATGGAGATTGTTGCCGATAAAGACGGTTTCACTGCGAAATTAGGATAGTTGAATCCGCAAGAAACTTTACTTTAACAGGATTTGCAGGAGATCAGAAGAAGGAAGCAGGGGAGGAAGCGCCTGAGGTTTCAAACGCTTCAAAATATGCTGAGACCGAATCAGGACTTACGAATCGTAACCAAGCCACCATTGGGACCTGGAACTGCACCCTTGATCAAGACAAGTCGCTCATTGTCGATGATCTTGACGATCGTTAGACCTTGTGTGGTCACTTGGGTATTACCAAATTGGCCACCCATCTTTCTACCTTTGAAGACACGGGCTGGGAATGCGCACTGACCAATGGAACCAGGAAGTCTCTTGCCTCGGTGCCCATGACTGGCTGGCTGTCCACCGAAACCGTGACGCTTCATTACCCCAGTGAAACCACGACCCTTGGAAGTTCCTACAACAGATACGAGTTCGCCTTCACTGAAGATACTGTGATCGAACTTTTGACCAACTGTGACGGCATCGTGGTCTTCTGCCCGGAATTCACGAAGAATCCGAACGGGAGTTTGTCCCTTCAGGTGTCCCTTAGTAGGACGATTCAGCTTGCGTTCAGCGATCTCTTCAAAGCCCAATTGAACTCCATCATAACCGTCACGGTCTTTGTTTTTTTTCTGGGTGACGGTCATTGGGCCGACTTGCAGGACGGTCACAGGAACCATAGTCCCATTATCCTGAAAAACCTGCGACATGCCGATCTTACGGGCCAGCATTCCACTGATCATGGCAACCTTTCTTGGTTCGAAAAGAAAGAGCCTGCCAATCGGCAAGCCCTGCTAAGGAGTTAGACTTAATTCTAAAAAGACAACTTAGGATAGTCATTTGAGCAAAAATTGCAAGAATTTTTCAGACGAAGAAATGAGTCAGCAGGCCAATCAAACCACCAAAAACACCACCCCAGACCACCAGCCAATCTAGGTGTTGGCGAATCATATCTTCAACAATCTCCTTGACTCGCTCTGGGGTCAACTCGTCAAGACGTTGCCGGACAATCCCTTCGATCCGTTCCGTCATCGTTGCTGCAGCATTTGCCTTGTGAAAATGCTCTTCCACAGCCTGTTGAACTCGAGGATCTGCAAGGATTTCATGAATCAACTCGCGGAATTTTTCGACAAAGGGTTCTTTCAGTGGAGCAAGCGCAGCTTGACCACCCACCATCGCCAACATGGGAGCAAAGGACGATTCCTCGATCACACTTACCATCGTTTGAAAGGCCCGCTCCGTATCCAGTTGTCCCATCAGGGAATCCGCCCCTGATGCCAACAGTGAACCTTCCACATTGGATTCACGCAGGAATTGCTCGATGCGTTCAGGTGTGAAAAACTGATTCATCATGAGTTGGTGGATTCCAGCCTTGAAGTCTTCAAATCGCTCTGGGATAACTCCGGAACCGTAGAGTCCAGGCACTTTCTCAAAGAGCATGTAGACCGCGAGCCAGTTGGTCACCGCACCTGAAAAAGCGAAGAGGCCCATGCTCAACCAGGGGTTGCCATCTTCATGGGGTAAGGATAGCCCAATAATGACCAACGCCAGCGCGATACCATTTGTCAGGTTTTGTTTGTTTAACCAAGGATTGCGTATCCCAGCTTGCATAGTGATGCTTCTCAAGAGGGAAGATTCAGATTTTTTAGTCAAAACAGAAATCATATGGTCCTGCCCGTGACAAGTGCAATGCGATTACAAGTTGTTGATAGAATTTCTTCTGCTGGTTCAGAACAGCCTAAGAATTTGGTGACAACGTCAGGCCCACTTTGTTGTGTCGCTTGTGGTGGAACAGATTTGCGTCTTCTCTTGCTGAGAGGTCAAGAACGGGAACGCTTTCTCCATCTGCGCTGCCACACCTGCCGAGAAGAAGGGCTAGTCCAATGCGATGAGTTAAATGACGACCAGACCGAAGATTTGGTAGCGTGCCTTGATGCAAGGCCGGATATAGGTGAGCGACTTCAAGAAGAATGGGGCCAGTGGCTCGCCTGGAAACGGCGCTATGCCTATCCAAGGCATTGGCCCACGCCACCACGCCGAATTTCCTCCTGGTGGATGGTGGGTGTTCTTCTTCTTCTGCTGGTCTGGGCTCTCAGTGATATCTGGCAGGTTGCTGGGGTTTGGCGTGAAGATGTTCCCGCCCGACAAGCTGTGGTCAATGAATACGTTGACAGACTACAGGGCGTCGAGTGTCTACCAGAGGCTATGAGGGAGAAACTGAGAACCGTTGAAATTCACTACACCCTCGAACCGGCGGTACATGGGAATTTAGTCCAGTATGGAGAAGCAGGAGTGTACTGGGGGGAAGAACAAATTCGGGTGCATCGTTCCAACTTCTGGCTTGGTACGATTCCCAAACGCGCCATTTTACTAGAAACGCTTGTTCACGAAGCACGACATCGGGTCAGCCCCGCTCTAGGGCACAACGCCCTCTTCCATCAATTGGTGCAACAGGACCTCCAGTGTGTCCTCAAGCACTGGTAACAGGAGATGCATGGAAAACCTTTTCAGTGATGCCAATCGAACCTTTGGCCAAATTGTCCGAATCTTTCGCCGGAGTCCATCCCTCCGATATGGAGCTCCTACCGCTTTCCTGGTGATCTGGTATTTGGCAACAGGGGATCTGCTCAGTTCTTTGGCAATGATTGTGGCTTTGGCGCTTGGGTGGCTTAGTGCCCAAGAACCCCCAAGATATTGAGTTAGGGAATGTGGCGAATTGGAACCGGCTTTGACGTTCATGCCCTGATAGAAGGACGCCCGCTCATCCTTGGAGGGCTCGAAATTCCGCATGAGAAAGGACTACAGGGGCACTCTGACGCAGATGTTTTGCTCCATGCCGTAATGGATGCACTGCTTGGAGCTCTAGCCTTAGGAGATATTGGTCAGCATTTTCCGGATTCTGATGAGCGCTACCGAGGGGCAGATAGCCGCCAATTGTTGCATCACGTGCATGAAAAGGTCCGAGAACTGGGCTTCGCTGTAGGCAATCTGGACTGTACAGTGCAGGCCCAACGTCCCAAGCTGAGTCCTTATATTGAGGAGATGCGTAAAAATTTGTCGGAAGATCTGCAGGTCTCTGTCGGTCAAATCTCAGTCAAGGCGACCACCACTGAGCACTTGGGGTTTGTGGGGCGTGAAGAAGGTATTGCGGCAGAGGCCGTCGTGCTGCTGCAATCAGTTTCCTGGAAGGAAAGTTATGGAAGTTGACTTTGAATTTGAGGTTGGTCCAAGTAAGGAAGGCGTTCAACTCTCGATCAAGTCGAGAATGGGGAGAGTCCTGAAGGTCACCTCAATCGAAATGACAGAGCAGGAGGCTCTGCGCCTGGCCGAAGTCCTGACGAGAAGTGTTCAGGAACGTCAGGCGAAAGCCTTGGAAAATCCACCGGACGCTGAAGAACCCATCAACTAAAGGTTAGCGTTTTCTGCGACCAAATCCACCGGATCTCCGCTTGGGCATTGTTCTTCGGGGTGCAGAAACTCTGGGCTTCTGGACCGCAGAGTTTTTGGCGCCACCAAACCCACCAGATCGATTTGTTGATGCCGCACTATTCTTTGAACGGAACTGTGCTGTTTTGACCTGATTCAGTGACTTAGGTGGAACTTTCTTGAAATTTGATTGACCAACCGACTGTCCCTTGCTGTTCTTCACAGTACTTTGTGAGGGATTAGAAGAAGCCATCGAAGAAGTGACACCCGAGCGCTGACTTTGAACCGTCGATACGTTTCTTGGAGGACCGCCATAGTATCCCCCGTATCCCATGGGGGGGGAGAATAACGCACTCATCATCATTGAGGTCAACAGAATCGTCCCCAGTCCTGAAGAAGCATAGTGATAGTAAGGCGCTGGACTGGAATTGTACATCTGTGGGTTGGGTGCCGACTGCATGGAGAGCTCATCCTGAGCATTCTTCGTTGCTGAGGCGGTCATGATCTCAATGGACTTGTTCTCCGCAATATCTCGCCAGGCCTCCTGATCACTCCCAGGGGGTAGCTCGCTAACTTCGGCAGGGTCAGGCACTTTGATTGAAAACTGGATAAATTCCTGATCGGATGAAGCGTTTGCGGGCATCACAAGGATCGGGTCGGCCAGGCCATCGGCATTCAAGTCAATCGTGCTAATGTCACGAATCTTGTTGGAAATCTTGCTGACTAATGAAGGGATAAAGTCTGCTTCGCTGACCCCAGCTTCGCTGGCTTCCTTCATCGCTTCCGCCACAACCACTGGTACCAACTGTGGATCAAGGTTATCGGTCAAATCCACTCCAAGTCGATTCACTGCTTCTTCGTTTAGTGTATCACTCACGCCAATCGGCACATTGCTGTTGCTGTAGTTGACGACCTCATTACGATCTGGTTCGCTCCCCCCAAAGATCAGCCAGCCTACTCCCAGTATCACTACAACACCCACTGCTCCCTTCCAGGAGAGTAGTTCCGCTTTCCAATCAATGTCTCCACCACTTTTTTTCTTGGAAGTAGAGGCTGGTTTTGAAGGTTGGTTGTCGAGGTTATCGAACATTCCCATGATGTCTCTCTTTTTTTGGCTGGATGGGGAATTATGTAAGAGATTGAGAAAACTCCCACAATTTATCTTCATTGTGGGTTGCTTGGCAAGTCGATCAGGTGGGAAATCCTCAGAAATTGATGATCAAACTGGCTCCCAATTGGTTGAGGTCGCTGTCGTCCACTTCTACCTTGCCCAACTCATTTTCCAGAGCTGCATCATTCAAGATGATCTCTCGACGAGTGACTTTACCGACCCCAAGCTGCAGTTCAATATTAGTCAACAGATGCAAATCAAGGGTCAGCTGCTGGCGAAATTGATTCAGGGTCAGAACATTGCCCTCCCAAGGATCTAGTCGGGCCAGTCGATAGCGGGTCGTGGAATCATCAAATTCTAAACGAAGTCCTACCCCAGCAAATGGTCTCAACCCAATCGCCAATCGCCTCGGATAGACTAACTCAAGCTCAAAGTTGGCGATCCAACTTGTAGACACACCAAAGTAAGGCAGAACAGGTGGATCATAAGAGCCTGGCAGATGTAAAAAACCAACAGACCAGGCCAGAGAACCTGAATTGCTCTCATACTGGGCTAGGGGAGTGATGTTGCTGATTTCTCCCAGGTAGACCTGTTGAAACGCTCCAAACGCCCAACGATCTGAGGCTCCAGCCTGAGGGTAGAAAAGCATGGAAACATGGGAGTGGTAGTCCTCGTTGCTCAAATCACGTCGGTCGCTGGCAATCCGATAGCCCCCTCGGATGATGAGAGCACTCTCACCCAACGGCAGCGGAAGAAATCCTCGCCAACCCTCACTATGCAGCTCGGTGGGCAGATCATCCCCACTGAGGCCCAGTTGACCACCCTCATCCAGTTCACTAGCCAGCAGGTTCGGTTGGGAGTAGCTCAGTTGAAGATCTTCTCGGAAAAGAGACAGGAGGTGTAGATTGAGCACCCTGTACTGGCTCTGTAGTCCAAACTGAGCCAATTCGAGTTGTGTCCCATTGTCAGCACTGACTCCACTCTCTCCAAAATCAACCTGCTGATAGCTGAACAGGCGAAGAGCCGTCGATGGTGCGGAGGAGCGGACCTGAAACCATTGTGCCTGGGCCGAGAAGCCCACAATTAACAACAGAAAAGAGCAAACAGTTGCGCGCATGTAGGTACGCATTACAGAGAGTTTTTGAGTTTCCAACGGTCAACGGTATCCCGAACCAGTTCTAGCTGGGAGAGCAAGGCATCCTGCTGCTCCTGGTTCAAATCCCTCCAACCGATAGCAATTTCGTCTTGGAGCCCTTGCAATTTCTGGACACGATGAGGTTCCAGGTTGTTCAGACGAGTAATGGCAGGCTGCCAGAGTTGACGATTTTGGTGTCGGAATTGGTGAACCACTTCATTGTAGTTCCACTCAAATAATGCACAGATTTGACGCAGAAGTTCCTGACTTGGCCTGGTGAGATCTTGCTCGATCTCTTCATACAATTCTGTAGAAATCTGCAGCAGCAAGGCCAACGCTTCTACAGGTTGGCCAAACTCTTCCCGTGCTTTGCGAAGCCTTTCCCCCAGAGAGAATCGATTTTCTGGAGGTGGTTCATTCCACTCAGGAGTTTCTGGTTTGTTGGGGAAACGATTGCGGATGTCTCTTGCAGACAGTGGCGGTTGGTAACCACCAAAACTTGGATTCGTTGAGGTGATCAGGCGCTGTCGCACCTGGCGGTAATTCCACTCAAACATGGAGCAGATCTTGCGCAACAACTCATCTTGGGGAATTACCCCTTCTTCCAAAGCCTGATAGTAGTCAACGGGAATTCCAAGCAGTGTGGATAGTCCTTCCAGGGTTTGCCCGACAGCTAATCGCTCTGCTTGCAGCTGTTCGCCAAAAGTTGCTCGTGCTCGGCTTCCTTCGATTGGGGATGTCTGGCGGGCCTGCGGAGTATTTAGTGCCAGTCGGCTAATGTCCTGGTAATTCCACTCAAACAGAGTACACAAGCGCTGAATAATATCAGCGGGTGGAATCCAATCTTCCTCTAGGCGTATGTAATCTTCTGGATTCATCTGCATCAGTAGAGCGATAGCCTCCACACTCTGGTCAATGGAGAGTCGGAATTCTTTGATCATTTCATTAAGCTTGGCCACGAACCTCTCTTGTTCCCAGGAATTGGTACAGGTCTTGATTGCCCGACAAGATCTTTTCTGCCGGAATTCACTACTTTCTCGCTGACGGCATCTCCACACATGAATCGACTTGCCTTCCCCTGTCTACTGCTGATCCTTTTCCTCGCAGCATCTACGTTGCCAGCTCGGACTCGTAACGCAGGCCTTGGGCCTTTGGAAGTCCGGAACCACTACCCGGTGACCCACGCCTACTTGTGGATGTATCCAGAAAACACAGCTACCTTGCCGGATGGAGAAGCGCTGACCAGTTATAGCTTCTCGATGGCAAACACCTTTGTCAATACCCAGGGCAGTACTCAAAAAATCACCAAAACTGAATATGATCGGGGAATTGTTGCTAGTGACTTCAACAGCGCTGATACAGGCCAAGCTGTGCCAAATTTGGGCCTGTACATGGACGTGGAAAGCTACCGCCAAAACTTCCGTTTCAAGTATGGATTCACTCCATCTATTGAATTGTCAGTCGAGGTGCCCTTTCTGACCCTGACGGGGGGCATTATGGACGAATACGTAGAAGCTTTTCACGCAATAGTTGGTGTCTCGGATGGAGAGCAAGAGGGTGCCTATCGAGAATACTCAGATCGGAATAAATTTGGCTATTATGTAGCTCGCAACGGAGAACTGCTTGTCGCCGATGATTCTCCAATCTACGGTGACACTTTCCTGGGGATGCGTGGAGACACCAGCTTGGGAATCAAGTGGAATCTCTGGGAGGGTGGCCGGATCATGCCAGCCTTCACACTCAAGCTCAATTACAAGGTCGCCAATGGCGAAAAGAAGGATGGAGGTCAGGTCAGCTCTGGAACCGATGACCGGGGCTACATGTTCACTTTTTCCAAAGGTTTTGATCCTTGGTTTGTCTACTTTGGTCAGGGAATGACAAGTTTTGGCAAAAATCCATCGTGGGTCTCCGATTCAGTTTTCCACCGTTTCATCAGCCTTGAGTGGATGATGTTTTCCAATCAGTCCCTGGTCATCCAGAACGTGATCCAAACCAGTATCTATCCAGCAGAAGGTGATCCTAAATCAAATATTCCAGAAGAAGTTCTCAACTACAATTTACAGGCATCTACCGCATTGATCATGATCGGTTACAAGATTCAAATCTACAATCTTCAGTTCGATACCGGCTTTGTGCAGGATTATAGTAACCGTGGCAACGAGACGGATTTTGTTGTCTTCTTTGATGCGGGGTTGAGATGGTAGGGCACATCGTTCCTTGGGGCCTGCTCTTGCTGTTTTGGTCCGTTGTGATTAACACAGCTCAAGCGGTTGAGCAGACCTTCTACTTCACTTCAATACAGTACGGTAGCATAGACACTAAGCGCAATGCACCACCGTTTGCTACTGAAAATGATTACTTAAGTGCGATGGAGGAGAATTATGGGTCAGTTTCTTATGACCCCAAGGTGGAACCCACGGTGATATACTTCGAATACTAC
>JAQWOT010000371.1 GCA_029245725.1 SAR324 cluster bacterium
AACTGTTTTGCTCCACAGCTTGATAAGTCGAGTAGTCCATCCCTCTTCCAATAATTTGCTGATCAGCTTTCTCTGGAGGGCTTGAGGATTCATTGGAGGAATTCCGATCGCAGTCGCTATTGTTGATCGAGCCATCAGGCATGGTGGTGTTGCAGAACTTGGCTCTCTCTAGAATAGCACCAACTAGGTTGGCTTCAGTGAGATCCGACTCAGTGAGGTTTGCTTCACGTAAATCTGCACCGGTTAAATCAGCTTCACGTAGATCCGTTTGTCTAAGATCAGCACCTGATAAGTTAGATCCCATTGAGTAGATTTTAAACAAATCAGCTTCACGCAGATTGGCTCTCTGCAAATTCGTATTTATAAGTTGAGCATAGCCCAAATTCGCCTGATACAGATTAGCATCTCGTAAATTAGCTCTCTGTAAGTTGGCACTTGTAAGATTGCTTCTTTGAAGACTGACTCCATTTAAGTCACAGCCATCGCAAGACTTGGTCTCCAGCAGTTTCTTCTTGGCCGCTTCACCAGAGAGGACCTTACTGCTTTGATTTGAGCCTGCTTGGTCTTGCTCACAATCTCTGTTGTTGATGGAGCCATCGGGCATTGTAGTTTTGCATAACTGAGCATCTGTCAGGTTTGCGGATGGTCTACCACTAAGCCCTCCTATAGCTTCCCACCAAGTATCCACCAGATTCGCTCCAGTTAAATTCGCTCTGCTAAAGTTTGCTCCTACTAGTAACGCGTTGCTTAGGTCGGCTCCCGATAGGTTGGCATCCTCAAAATTGACACTCGTCAGATTTGCCTCCTCAAAGTTAGTACCGGACAGATCTGCTTTTGTCAGGTTAGCTCCACCAAGTGTGGTCGTAGCACCTTTCAGATTGGCTTGGGCCATGTGAACACTACTCAAGTCGGCCCCAGCCAGATCAGCTCCCGTTAGATCAGCTCCCGTTAGATCAGCTTTGCTTAGATTGGCACCTCTCAGAAATGCTTTACTAAGATTGACTTCTCTTAAATCGCACTCACTACACTCACTGGCTTCCAGTAATTGCTTCTTAGCTGCTTCCCCAGATAGCACTTCTACATTCTCAGAATTAGAGAGAGTCTCAGCCGGATGATCCAGCACGGAAGTGACTGGAGTCTCAGCTTGGCTGGCTGATGGCTCTGCTCTAGGCTCCCTAGATGCTAACGCCATCAATTTAAGTTTAGCCAGATTGAGTTGTGGTGCATCTGGGAACATCGAAATAAATCCCTCTAACAAAGCTGGGTCCTTTGAGTCTTTGACTAACTCCCAAGCTTCAGTAGCAAAGTCCTGTTCTGGAGTTGTTTCAGAAGCACTCACAGTTGGTGCCGATGGTCTCTCGGCTTCCACAGGAACAAAAAAGAAATCCCCGGTCACCGAGGACGAATCCCAAGGCACTTGCTGATCATTGCTCTCCCGCTGAACATCCGAACGGACTCGCTTGAAGACCTCTTCCAACTTCAAGCCTGGGGTCTTCATGTGCTCCAGCAACTTCGCCGTGAATAGGCCATTGTCTCCTTCCCCATCGGCTGCCACATTCCCAGGGGCTGTTGCATACGAGATGAACGATCCTGTTGGAGCAATCACTTGTGCTAACCCTCGACTTTCACTGCGAAAACTCCGCACAAATGGGTTGTTCCGGCAGGCATCGAGGATCACGATGTTCATCCCGTTACCGGCTGCTTCCATCTGACCCAATAGCTTGCCGACTGGGATCGCATCGTAGCGTACATCGGTCTCTGTGCTTGGGTTGAT
>JAQWOT010000372.1 GCA_029245725.1 SAR324 cluster bacterium
GGCTTTTCCTGGAGAGTAAAGAGCCGATCCGATCCCTGCCCCGTTGGAGACTACAAGAAAGTCTGCAAGATTCTCAGAGTTGACTCCCCCGGTAACAACAAGCAAAGTACCCTTTGGCAAAACCGCTCGCAGCGCCTTGCAGTATGACGGGCTGATTGCATCACCGGGGAATATCTTTAGAGCATCTGCCCCTGCATCCAACGCTTGAAAGGCTTCTGTGGGAGTGAAGACTCCAGGCACCGAAATCATTCCCATCCGCTTGGTTGCCTTGACCACCTCAGGGTTCAGGTTCGGAGAGACAATCAAGGTTCCCCCAGCGTCGGCCACCTGAGGAACTTGTTCCGGCTTTAAAACCGTGCCAGCTCCGATGAGAGCAGAACCGCTGTAGCGTTTGGCTAGCTGCTGAATACTCTGATACGGATCTGGAGAATTGAGCGGAACTTCCAGAATTCGATAACCAAGTTCAATCAACACATCCCCCACCTCATCTACCTCGTGGTGGGTAATCCCTCTGAGAATCGCAAGTAAGGGGACAGGATTCAGCCAATCACTGATCATCTTTTGCATCAGAAACTCCTCAATGATTGTCCCTTGGAACCCCTTTGCTCTGGGCAATTCGCTGATACTTGACAGCAGATTTCAAGACCATCCCCTGCGCTAGTTGATCAACGTCACGACGCTGTAGTTCCTGCCAGGGTGTTTGAGACTCGGGAATTGGGAATCCATCTCGCTCCAGCTTTTCACGTCTGCTGGCTAACTCTGCACCATCAATCAAGATGTCTGCACGACCTTTTTTCAGGTCAATCCGGACACGGTCATTCATTTGTACAAGGGCAAGACCTCCCAGAGCAGCAGCTTCAGGCGATGCATTCAAAATCGAGGGAGAACCAGAAGTGCCACTTTGTCGACCATCTCCAATGCAGGGCAACTCTTTCACACCTTGCTTCAGCAAATAATCCGGCGCACGCATGTTGACCACCTCAGCAGCCCCAGGATAGCCGATTGGACCTGCACCACGCATGAAAAGCAGACAGTTGGCATCAATCTTCAGGGAAGGATCATCAATCCGCTTATGGTAATCTTCTGGACCATTGAACACGATTGCTCGGCCCTCGAAAGCATCTGGGTCATCTGGATTTGAAAGATATTGTTCCCTGAATTCCTTGGAAATGACAGAGGTCTTCATGATGGCGGCATCAAAGAGATCCCCCCGCAACACCTTAAAGCCAGCCGCAGGCTTTAACGCAGTGTCGAAACTGCGAATTACGTCTGTATCCACAACTTCCGCATCTCGGCAATTCTCTCCAATGGTTTTCCCATTGGCTGTCATCGCATCTTCATGAATCCGACCGTGGCGGATCAGCTCCGCAACGACAGCAGGGACTCCTCCTGCATGATGGTAATCCTCTCCAAGATAGGCTCCTGCGGGCTGGAGGTTGACCAGTAATGGAATGTCATGACCATGATTTTCCCAATCATCGACCTCCAGCTCCACCCCTATATGACGTGCAACTGCATTGAGGTGAATTGGAGCGTTGGTTGAGCCACCAATTGCAGAGTTGATCACGATTGCATTCTCGAAGGCCTTACGAGTCAAAATGTCAGAAGGCTTCAAATCTTCCTTGACCATATCCACGATGCGCTTGCCAGTGAGATAGGCTGCTTGTGCCCTCTCTCGGTAAGGGGCGGGAATCGAGGCACTTCCAGGTAAGGACATCCCCAATGCTTCAGCGAGGGAGTTCATTGTTGTCGCTGTCCCCATTGTGTTGCAGTAGCCTGGGGAGGGAGCAGAGGAGGCTACCAAATCAACAAATCCGGGGTAGTCAATTTCGCCACGAGCCATCATCTCTCGTGCTCGCCAGACGATGGTTCCAGAGCCGGTTCGCTCTCCTCGGAACCAGCCGTTGAGCATCGGTCCACCAGAAAGGGTAATGGCAGGGATATTCACCGTTGCTGCTGCCATTAGCGCAGCTGGTGTGGTTTTATCACAGCCGATTGTCAGCACTACACCATCGATCGGATAGCCGTACAGAACTTCGACGAGGCTCAGGTAGGCAAGATTCCGATCCAAAGAAGCGGTGGGTCGTTTACCAGTTTCCTGAATTGGGTGAACTGGGAACTCAATTGCGATCCCCCCCGCTTCTCGAATGCCCTCCCGTACCCTTTTGGCCAGTTCAATATGAGGCCGATTACATGGCGATAAGTCTGATCCAGTTTGGGCGATGCCAATCACAGGCTTCCCTGACTGCAATTCTTCGCGAGTCAGACCAAAATTCAGATAACGCTCCAAGTAAAGAGCGGTCATGTCCGGGTTGGCAGGATTATCGAACCATTCCTGTGATCGAAAGCGTGTATTGGATTTAGACTGACTCATGTCTCCTCAATATGGATACTCAGTGGCGGATGAACGCAGGCGGCAACTTTTCAACTTGCTTCTGCAGGCTGCTCGAAGGATGAAGACGCCTCATCGTTGGAGTTCCAGCCTTCTCGCTGTTGGATCGTTGACAAAGTTACGACACTGCTTGAGTATGTCAAACAGAATTCTCAGAAGCAACAACTTAAACAGCTCATTTTTTTCAGAAAGTATGATGGAAAATCAGCAGGATTGGGTAGCAGTAGACTGGGGAACGACCCACTTTCGAATCTGGCGTATGCATGGAGATAAAGCCTTGGATGGACGCGAAGCATCGTGTGGTCTGCTGAGTCTGAAACGTGAGGAATTCGAACCCACATTGAAGGAGCATCTCCATGGATGGCCAACGGAGAGCCCTGTACTGATGAGTGGAATGGTTGGGAGTCGTCAGGGCTGGCAGGAAGCTCCTTACTTGCTCTTGCCGGTCTCACTGAAAGATGTTGCGATTGGTGCGGTAGATGTTCAAACGAAAGATCTGCAGCGCAAGGTTCACGTGTTGCCCGGGGTAGCTTGCCGAGAAGAATCAACGCCAGATGTTATGCGGGGAGAAGAAACCCAAATGCTAGGATTGGGAGCTGGGTCATCAGAATGGTCTGGAATGATATGTTTGCCTGGGACGCATTGTAAGTGGGTGAAAGTGAATCTGGGGCAGGTTCACCAATTTGATACCTATCTAACGGGCGAACTCTTCTCAATTGTGCGTCAGCACAGTATTTTACAGCATGATTTGGAATCAGAAGAGGTTGACGCAGAACACCCTGCTTTTGCGAAGGGTGTCTCAACAGGCTTTAAGGAAAGTACTCCCTTGCTGACTTCGCTCTTTCGTGTGAGAGCTACCTCGCTGCTTTTAAATCGAGATCCAGTTGCTAATTTGGCATTCCTGAGCGGTCGGCTGCTTGGTGAGGAACTGCGATCGGCGACCCAAAACATTGAAAAAACAGAGAAGATTCAACTGGTAGGGGAATCTTCATTGACCAAATTGTATGCTCGAGCGCTGAGTTTGGTCGGTCGAGAGGTAGATTTGCATTCTGGAGATGACTTGGTTCGGCAAGGCCTTACGGCTGCCTGGCAATTTTTGTATCCTCAAACGGAGTAAAACCATGGATTTGATGCAAGTTTGTAATGTCCCAGTCTGTGAGCTTGGCGAGGGAATATTCTGGCACCCTGAGCGTGGGAGCTTTTGTTGGTTTTATATTCTCGGCAAGAAGCTTTATGAGCAAGTTGAGGATCAGCCTGTCCGTGTGATTGATTGCCCTGGTAACGCAAGCGCTGCGGCTCGAATTGACGAAAAACGCTTAGTGGTTGCGGTCGATGATGGACTCCATATTCTCGACATGGTTTCCAAAAGCTGGGAGTCCTATCTTGCTGTGGAAGCAGACAACTCTGTAACTCGCAGCAATGACAGCCGGGTTCATCCCAGTGGCTCCTTTTGGTTCGGAACGATGGGTTGGAACGCAGAGCAGGGCGCTGGGTCCATCTATCATATTTCTAAAGGGAAGCTTCAATTGCTTTATCCAAACATCACCATTCCCAATGCAACTTGCTTTACTGAAGATGGGACTATTGGATATTTCGGAGATACCATTGAGAACACTGTCTGGCGAGTAAAACTGGATCAAAACACAGGGCTTCCTGTGAGTGAACGTGAGGTGTTTTTGACATTTGAAAAAGGGCAAGGGGGCCCAGATGGAGCTGTTGTGGACGCTGACGGGAATTTTTGGATAGCGCTTTGGGGTGGTTACAAGGTGGCTGCTTATCGTCCAGATGGAAGCAAGTTAACGGAGTTCTCAGCTTCTGCCAGTAACGTCAGTTGCCCGGTCTTTGGTGGCAAAGATGGCTCTGAGTTGAGAGCAACCACGGCATTGGAACACCTTGACTCTGCAGCTAGAGCCAATCAACCCGACGGAGGCAAGGTCTTCAAGGCTTCTACTTCCTTCCGTGGACAAGTCGAAGCAATGTACAGGCTTTAAACAGACTGAAACGTAATCCCATCTCTCCATCAGCTCAACTTCACAAGGAATTTGGCCTGTCCTCTCTTTAAATGAATCCTCACCACTACTTTCGTTGATTCATCGTTCGGCGTTGGAGCTTAAGGGTTGTTTAGCTTATGGATGAGCAGTTTCAAAGAGACTTCCAACATCGTTTTTGATTTGCTGTAGCAAAGCGTTTTACGATGGAGCCTGGCTAGATAATGTCTGAGTCGGCAGTTCAGTGATTCGATTTGTGTGGTGAAGTCTTTCCTGCGTAATGCTTAGCCTGTGGAATGAAATTCTCGTAGGCCTTCAGCAAGTCCGTGCCATAGCCCATCGTCGGCAGGTGCCTGATCTGTTCCCAAAGGACCCTACCGGTTTTGATCGTTCTTCTTCCACAGACAAAGCCGAGGACCTTGCCAAAGATGGAGTC